>JAJFIE010000425.1 GCA_021775275.1 Rhodospirillales bacterium
ACCGTGTGCACGTGGCATGACACCGACTTCGCATGCAATGGGGCGCACTGTCGACGTGTCGCGACCATCAATACGCTTGCCCGAATCCAGGATATCGCGGCGCACGATCTGGCTCTCCAGGCCCTTGAAGGCCTCGCCATAAACCTTGCCGAGCAAGTCGCCATCGAGAGAGTCATCGGCTTCCAGCTCGCCAAGTACGCGCTTGCGCACCTCGCCGATCTTTTCCTGACGAACCTGCTTGATGGTTTCCTTGTAAGCATCCCGCAGATCGGTTTCGGCGGCGGCGGCGACACGAGCGATGATATCGCTTTTGCCTTCCGGCTCACCCGCCAAATCCATGGGCGGCTTGGCGCAGGCTTCCGCCAGCTCGATAATGCCCTCAATAACAGACTGAAACGCCTTGTGACCAAAGGCCACGGCGCCAAGCATAACGTCCTCGGACAGCTCGCTGGCTTCCGATTCCACCATCAGCACGCCTTCCTGCGTACCCGCGACGACCAGATCAAGGACGCTTTCCTCCATCTCTTCTTTTCGCGGGTTCAGCACGTACTCTTCATTGATGTAACCGACACGGGCCGCGCCAATGGGGCCCTGAAACGGCAGACCTGAAATGGTCAACGCAGCGGATGTAGCCACCATAGCGACGATATCCGGATCATTTTCCATATCGTGGCTCAAAACCGTGCAGATAACCTGCGTTTCGTGTTTGAAGCCCTTGACGAACAGCGGACGGATTGGCCGGTCAATCAGGCGACAAACCAGGGTTTCCTTCTCGCTCGGACGACCTTCACGTTTAAAAAACCCGCCCGGTATCTTGCCCGCAGCATAGGCCTTTTCAACGTAGTGGACAGTCAGGGGGAAAAAATCCAGCCCCGGCTTCGGTGTTTTTTCACCGACCACGGCGCACATCACCTTTGTTCCGCCATAGGTTGCTATAACCGCACCATCAGCCTGACGGGCAACCTTGCCCGTCTCCAGGGTCAGCGTACGGCCGCCCCATTCAATTTCTTTACGGTATTCTTGGAACATATCTTATCTTTCCTTACATACATACATCGGGCAAAACCGGCCTGTCCGGCTTTGCCCCAGCGCCATATTCTTGCCGTCAGGCCCACGAGACACAGCGTCTCGGCGCGTTACGGCGATGGCGCTTAACGGAGAGTGTCGGCGTGGGGTTGTCCCCTTTCACACCGGCTCCGTTTTGCCTTCGCACTCTATCGTTATTGATTAGCGACGAAGGCCGAGGCGTTTGATTAAGTCCTCGTAGCGCTTCGCTTCTTTGGCTTTTACATAGTCCAAAAGGCGGCGGCGCTGACCGACGAGCATCAACAGGCCTCGTCGGGAATGGTAGTCCTTCTTATGGGTTTTTAGGTGATCGGTCAGATTGGTAATCCGTTCGGAAATAATCGCGACCTGCACTTCCGGTGAACCCGTGTCACCGTCTTTAACGCTGAACTCTTTTATGAGCTCCTGTTTACGATCTTGTGTGATCGACATCGTCTACTCCAATGTATCATCAAGGTTTATAACACGTACCGGGCGGATTTCGCCGCCCGCAAATTTCACCAACGCAACCAGCCGTCCCGCGTTCATTGCACAAATGACATCATCCTGTTCGATGCCTTTAAGTGGTGAACGGGTCGCCACGGGAAGGGCCGAAACCGATTGTCCGTGACGGATACGCCGGGCCTCCTCGTCGGTCAGGGCCAATGCCGGGATGTCGTCCAGCACGGTCTCAACCGCGAGAATAGCTTCGTCGGGCGGCGCACTATGCCCCAGCGACTTTAGTTTATCCAGCGAAATCGCTGTTGTTTCATCAAATGGCCCAACGCGGGTCCGGCGCAAGTCCGACACATAGCCTACGGTACCCACAGCACACGCCATATCACGGGCTAAGCTTCTGATATAAGTACCTTTTCCACACTCCGCAACAAACGTTGCATGGTCTGCATCCGGCATATCAACCAGTTCAAGTTGATGGATTGAAACCGCGCGCGGCTTAAGCTCTACGTCCTTGTCTTCGCGGGCCAGTTGATAGGCACGCCGACCGTCGATTTTTATGGCGGAAAAGATCGGTGGTATTTGCTCAATATCACCTGTGAATTCCGGCAGCACCTTGACGATATCATCCCGCGTCGGTCGGACGGCGCTGGTTTCAGTAATATCGCCTTCGCCATCCAGCGTGGTCCGCGCCTCGCCCCAGCAAACCGTGAATCGGTAGGATTTAGCACCATCCATGGCGTAGGAAACGGTTTTCGTCGCCTCGCCCAATGCAATGGGCAGAACGCCCGTGGCAAGCGGATCAAGCGTGCCGCCGTGACCAGCCTTGGCTGCATCGAGAATACGCCGCACCGCGCCGACGGCCTGGGAGGATGACATACCTGCCGGTTTGTCGAGATTAATCCACCCGTTAACCAGCCTTCCTTTACGCCGCCGCGCCATTTATTCGTCCGGAGAGCCGGAATCCGTATCATCACGCGCTTCGTTTACCGTGTCCTGCGCAACATGCGGGTCACGCAACAATGCGCCGATCCGGTCGGATTCATCGAAGGTCTCGTCCAGTGCAAAATGCAGATCGGGTGAGAATTTCAGCGTCAGCGCTTTGCTGATGTGACGTCGCAAAAACGGACGCGCGCGCTTCAAAGCCTGCAGGGCTTCCGCCCGGTCACCGCCGCCCAGCGGCATCACGTACACATGGGCATGGCGCAGATCAGGTGTTGCACGGACTTCGGTCACCGTGATGGACGCGCCCTTAAGTCCCGGGTCGCGCAACTCGCCGCGTTCCAGGATCATCGCCAGCGTATGGCGAATTTCCTCGCCAACGCGTAACTGCCGCTGGCTGGGCGCTTTTTCACCCCGTCTACTCATCGAAAAGCCCTCTAGCTAAACGCTCAGACCCGTCACATCAAAGCTGGCGGGCGATCTCTTCAACTTCGAAGCATTCGATGATGTCGCCGACCTGAATGTCCTGGTAGTTCGCGAACGCCATACCGCATTCGGTGCCACCCTTAACTTCTTTCACATCGTCCTTGAATCGCTTCAATTGGCTGAGCTCGCCTTCATGGACGACCGTGTCATCGCGCAACAGGCGCACTTTCGCGCCACGCTTGACCATACCTTCCGTCACCATACAACCCGCAATCTTGCCGGCTTTGGTAATCGTGAAGACCTCGCGAATTTCCGCATTCCCAATAAAGGTCTCACGAATTTCCGGTGACAGCATCCCCGACAAGGCCTGTCTCAGATCGTCAATGGCGTCGTAAATGATGGAATAATACCGAATTTCCACACCATCGCGTCGGGCCAATGCCCGTGCCTGCGGGTTGGCGCGAACGTTGAAGCCCAAAATCAGCGCGTTCGACGCATTGGCCAACGTGACATCGGATTCATTGACGCCGCCAACAGCCCCGTGCAGAACCTGTATACTAACCTCATCCGTGTTCAGTTTCTCAATGGCGCCTTCAAGCGCTTCAACCGACCCATGGACGTCGCCCTTGATCACAACGGGCAGTGTTTCTTTCTCGCCCTGCTGGATTTTTTCAAACATCTGCTCGAGCGTGCCACGGGCGCCCTTGGCAGCCTGTGTATCTTTCAGGCGGCGTTGACGGTATTCCGTAATTTCACGCGCCCGGGATTCCGTTTCAACAACCGAAACCTCATCACCGGCAAACGGTGACCCGTTCAGGCCAAGCACCTCGGCGGGCTGTCCGGGGCTGGCGGTCTCGATTTTATTGCCACGATCATCGGCCAGGGCACGAACACGCCCCCACT
>JAJFIE010000426.1 GCA_021775275.1 Rhodospirillales bacterium
CCGATGAGCATCAGGATCGAGTTTTTTTCGAGCTTGGCGTGTTTTTCTAACATTGGCCCGTTCTCCCTATGCCTGTGCCGTCTGCGGCGCAGACAGGTACGGTTGTTCTGTGCGGACATCTCCCCGCGCCGTGCGGTAGACGTTATAGGCCATCACCAACGAACCGAGAACAAACAGCCCGCCACCCGCTGCACGAATGACATAGAACGGGAACATGGCATCGACAGTTTCGGCGAAGGAGTACTCAAGGAAGCCAAGACTGTCATAGGCGCGCCACATCAGGCCTTGCATGATTCCGGATACCCACATGCCCGACGCATAGAGGACGATACCACCGGTCGCCAACCAGAAATGGGTGGAAACCAGACGCAGCGAGTAGAGTTTTTCCCGGTTGAACATTTTGGGCGCCAGGAAGTAAATCGCACCGAAGCTGACCATGCCAACCCAACCCAGAGCGCCGGAATGCACGTGGCCAATCGTCCAGTCGGTGTAGTGACTGAGCGCATTGACCGCCTTGATGGACATCAACGGGCCTTCGAAAGTGCTCATGCCATAGAAGGCGACAGAGATCGCCATCATGCGAAGAATGGGGTCGGTGCGCAGCTTGTCCCATGCGCCTGACAGTGTCATCAGACCATTGATCATGCCACCCCATGACGGCATCCACAGCATGATTGAAAATGTCATGCCGAGGGTCTGCGCCCAATCGGGCAGTGCCGTGTAATGCAGATGGTGCGGTCCGGCCCAGATGTAGAGGAAGATAAGGCTCCAGAAATGCACGATCGACAGGCGGTAGGAATAGACTGGACGCTCGGCCTGTTTCGGCATGAAATAATACATGATGCCGAGAAAGCCTGCCGTCAGGAAGAAGCCGACGGCA
Organism: Rhodospirillales bacterium; assembly: GCA_021775275.1. Taxonomy (GTDB): domain Bacteria; phylum Pseudomonadota; class Alphaproteobacteria; order Rhodospirillales; family Casp-alpha2; genus JAJFIE01. The sequence continues at coordinate 881 of JAJFIE010000426.1, forward strand.
TTGTGTCCGTACCACCACTGTACCAGTGCATCCTGAACACCAGCCCATACACCATAGCTCTTGGCGCCATAGAAGCTTACTGGCACGGCAAGATTGTTGATTACATGAAGAAGGGCCACGGTGACGATGAACGCGAGATAAAACCAGTTAGCCACGTAGATATGCGGCTCTTGTCGTCGCGCCAACGTGCCCAGGAATACCAGCAGGTAGACCACCCACACGATTGTCAGCCAGATATCCACATACCATTCCGGTTCGGCATATTCCTTGGATTGGGTAATGCCAAAAACATATCCGGTCGCCGCCAGAACAACGAACAGGTTATAGCCAAGCAGCACGAACCACGGCGCCCAACCGCCTGCAATCCGCGCCCGGCAGGTCCGTTGCACCACATAGAACGAGGTGCACAGAAGAACGTTGCCGCCAAAGGCGAAAATCACCGCCGATGTATGGAGGGGACGTAAACGACCGAAGTTAGTCCATGGCAGATCCAGGTTCAGTACGGGAAATGCGAGTTGGAGCGCAATAACCAGCCCCACCAGAAAACCCACAACGCCCCAAAAAACGGACAACACCATACCGACGCGGATGACCCCGTCGTTGTAATTAACAAGTGATTTGGAGTCCGCCGGTCCGCCGACATTGTCACCGCGTTTGATGATCCAGAATATGAACCCGACGCAGAATACGACGAACAGTAACCCGTGCGCATAGATGCCTGTATCCACCGCCCCGGCGACAAGAAACAGCCCAAGTATGGCTCCCAGCGCAAGCGGCGCCATCATAAGAACATTCATTATACAAACCCCTCGTTTCCCCAGTCATTTTAGACATGGAGACGTAACGTCCGGACATATCAGTACAACGGCACTCCCCGTTGCGCAGTTTGACGCTACCCTTGTCTGAAGCAAATTAAATTGATTCAGGTCAAGCAAAGCCAGTATTTGGTGGCGTCATTACATTTCTAACTTAACCGAACCTGACCAATGCACAAACCTGGCCTTAAAAGACGTCGATGCCGTATGCAAACGATACAATATCAACATCCGATCCCACATCCAGCGCCTCGGCATGGGGGGGGCGAATGATGAGGCAGTCGGCATTGGCAAGCAATTTCATCATGCTGCTATCTTGTTGATCAAATGGCGTCGCCACCAATCCACCAGAGGAATCCCGGGACAGTGCGGCGCGGAGATAATCCTGACGTCGATCATTGGCGTTCAGGTTCCGCCCCAATCGGGCGCGGTGAATTTCTGGTTTGTCATCACATCCTGAAAGGCGAGCAATGGCGGGTCGCATGAACAGCAGCGCCGTGACGGCGGCGGAAACCGGATTGCCGGGTAGTCCCAGCATAGGAATTCCCTTAAAAATACCAAATATCAATGGCTTACCGGGTCGCATGGCAACTTTATAGAAGTCCAGCTCCAGGCCATCATCGCCCATAACTGATTGCACCAGATCAAAATCACCGACAGATGCCCCGCCCATGGTGACCAGCAAGTCCGCATCCTCCAGTTTTGATAACGCTTCGCGGAGCGACTCCGGGTTGTCCTGCGCGATCCCCAGGCTCACCGGCTCACCCCCGAACGCTCGGATATAAGCGTCCATGGCAATGGAGTTCGAACTGATGATCTGATCCGGACCGAGGGTATCACCGGGCATTACCAGTTCATCCCCCGTGGCCAGATAGGCGATCCGGGGTTTCCGGTATACAGGCAGAACAGAAACATTGGCCGCCGCCAGTAGTCCGAGGTCCCGTGCGCTCAGTCGGCGTCCGGTATGGCCAAGAACTTCACCCGACGTGAAATCCAGACCGGCAGGACGGACAAACTTTTCTGCGGTTACGGTTTCACGAACGGTTATAATGTCATGGTCAACGTCGGTGTTTTCCTGAATAACAATTGCATCCGCACCTGTAGGCAAAGGCGCTCCGGTGAAAATGCGAACGGTTTCACCACTTGAAACCGATCCATCAAAGCCGCAACCCGCTTGGGATACGCCGATCTGACGCAATGTTGTGGGGCAGGTTGCAGTATCTGCGGCCAAAACCGCATAGCCATCCATGGCGGATATATCAGATGGCGGGTAGGTCAGGTTTGCAGCGACCTCCTCGGCGAGCACCCGCCCCAGTCCTTCGATAACGGGAATCTGTTCACATGCAACGGGGAGAAGGTCGGACAGGACCCGTTCCAGTGCTTCAGCCACCGGGATCATCACGCAGCCTCGAACGTGCCCGACTTACCGCCGGATTTGTGAACCAGACGGATGTCACTGATGCGCATGCTACGGTCCATGGCCTTACACATGTCATAGACCGTGAGCGCGGCGATAGAAACAGCGCTCAACGCTTCCATCTCCACACCCGTCAACCCCGTCAGCTTGCATGTGGCCGTTATGTGTACGGCATTTTCATCGGGGGCGCAGATCAGGTTAACTTTAACTGAACTCAAGTTAAGTGGGTGACATAAAGGAATGATATCAGGTGTGCGTTTCGCCCCCATGATTCCCGCCAGCTGGGCAATGGTCAGGACGTCGCCTTTCTTGACGCCACCTTCCATGATGCGGTTCAGGGTTTCCGGCGCCATGAAGATGCTGCCTTTTGCTGTGGCAATGCGTTCTGTCGCGGATTTTTCCGATACATCGACCATTACGGCGTTTCCATCAGCATCTATGTGGGTCAGGTCTGACATATCATATGGCCGATGTCGTGCTGGCATCTTCCCGGCCCAACAGGGTACGGGTCGCGGCTTCAACATCATCCTGTCGCATCAGTGATTCACCGACCAGAAAACATTGCGCCCCGGCGTTGGCCATGCGCGCCAGATCATCGGGCGTGTGAATACCGCTTTCGCTTACGGCGATGCGGTCCGCAGGAAATTGCGACAGCATGGAATCCGATGTCGCGAGATCAACTTCCAGGGTCTTCAGGTTTCGATTGTTCACACCGATCAATGGCGACGCCAGCCGCAAAGCCCGGTCCAGTTCGTCGTTGTCATGGACCTCAATCAGAACGTCCATGTCCAGATCCCGAGCCTCACTTTCCAGTTCCAGCGCTTGGTCATCGGAAAGCGCAGCCATGATGAGCAGCACACAATCTGCCCCAATGGCCCGCGATTCCACAATCT
>JAJFIE010000427.1 GCA_021775275.1 Rhodospirillales bacterium
AGACTGCCATGATCATGTCATACAGATCGCTGATATCTTGGAGACCTATCGCGAGCGCGCGGCGGGATTGACGGACCTTTACCTGTCCAGCTTGTCCAACAAGATGAATGATATCATGAAGGTGCTGACCATCATTGCGACTATTTTCATTCCGCTAAGTTTTGTCGCCGGACTGTATGGGATGAATTTTGATCCGGACACCTCGCCCTTTAACATGCCGGAACTGCGCTGGTATCTTGGTTATCCCTTCGCATTGGGAATAATGCTGGTATTGGCTGCTGGGCTTGTCTTCTATTTTTGGCGCAAAGGCTGGCTTGGCACAAAGCGTTAAAACCCCACCGTGTAAATCCAGGTGATGTAAACCAAATAGAGCGTCAAAAAAATTCCACCTTCCAGGCGGCTGATCATGTGCCCAGTCCAGATGACGGGCGAAAGCACGATCGCAACTACCAGCATGATCCAGACATCAATCTCGGCAATTCGCCCCGCGAACGGAATCGGCGAGATCATGGCCGTCACACCCAATATTCCCAGAATATTGAACAGATTGCTGCCAATAATGTTACCGATCACGACATTGGCATGTTTACGGTAGGCAGCAACAATGGCGGTGGCCAATTCCGGCAGTGACGTTCCCACGGCCACCAGCGTCAGGCCGATAATGGAATTGGGAATTCCCAGCTTTTCGGCCAGTGCTGTCGCCCCCTCCACAAGGAAGTACGCCCCGCCAACCAAAAACAGTAAGCCACCGAGGCAAAAAGCAGACGCTATGGCAAAACCCATCGCCGGTTTTCCAATGTCTCCCTTGATCCGCTCCCGGAACGCTTCATTTTTTTTGGAATTCTTGCGTTCCGTCAAATATGCGTAGCTCAAATATGAAACCAATGCCGCCAGCATCATCAGGCCAGCGAGCCTCCCGATGACGCCGTTCAGCGCTAATATGACAAGTGCAAGACTTGCCACCAGCACGGCCAATGCATCTCGCGTTATTTCACGGCGCGTGCAGGCCACAGGCGCTATGACAGCCGAAAAGCCGAGGATAAGCAGGACATTGGCAATGTTGGAGCCGACAATGTTGCCAAGGGCAATGTTGGGTGCGCCTTTCAGCGCGGCGGTTGTGGAGACCACCAACTCCGGTGCAGATGTGCCGAAACCGACAATCACCATACTGACCAATAGTGTCGATACTCCAAGTTTTTCGGCAATCGCCACACTACCACGCAGCAGCCCCTCGCCACCCACAAACAATAATCCCAATCCCAATAAAATCAGTAAGCCGTCCATGCAAAAGCCTTGTTCTTTCTATCGTTGAATCGAGACGGTTTCGGAACCCGTTGATGTTGATAGAGGAATTGATCTATAACCGTGCCCCCACGCGTTTCAATTTTGACCTCCTGTCTTGGCCGACGTATTAGCCACCTTTGGAGTCAATATAAACGCGGATGAGTTCCCGGTAGCGCGCACCATCGAAACTCGGAAAATGACCGCCATGCACCACCCGCACGGGCAGGTCATGGATTTTCTTCATGGACTCCACGTAAGTCGGCACATCGTCGTCAATCAGCGGTCCGTCATAGATCATATCGCCGGAAAACAGGATGCCGGTGGATTGCTCCCACACCATGATCTCACCCACGGAGTGCCCCGGCGTATGGATCACGGTGAAGACCCTGTCCCCCAGATCGATCAGGTCGCCATCCTCGACGATCCGGCTGGCCGGGGCCTTGCGGACTGTGTATTCGGTGGACGAATATGGCGCGGGCGGCAGTTTGGTAAAAATGTCGTCGGTGACATATGTGTCGGCGTATGTGTTTTCCCGGGTCGGGTTCGCCATAAGTTCCGCTTCGGCGGAATGAACGATCCGGTCTTCAAATTCGTGGTGACACCCGATGTGATCGAAGTGGGTATGGCTTGCCACCGCCACACAGGGCTTTTCCGTTACCAGAGGTACATGCTCACGCAGGCTGACCACCCCCATACCACTATCCACCAGCATGTCGCGGTCCCTGCCCCGCACATGCCACATGTTACAACGGTAAAATTCCTTGATATGAGGCTCGCCCACGTAGGTAACATCGTCACCCATGCGTTTGGTGATATACCAGTCCTGTGCTGTTGAAACGTCCACGTCTCTCTCCGTAAAATTCAAAATTGCCAAACAACACTGACAGATGGCCTGATTGACAGGTGACCTGTGAACATACTTTATACGCAACACAGACGAACGGGGAGGGTCTAATCTTGGCGAACACACAAAATACCTACGATGCAATCATCATTGGCGCAGGCATCATCGGCACGCCGGTCGCCTATGAATTGGCTAAAAAGGGTTGGCGAACGCTTAGCATCGACAAACTTCCTGCGGCAGGATACGGCTCGACGTCCGGCTCCTGCGCCATTATCCGCACCTACTATTCGACGCTGGAAGGTTCCGCCATCGCATTTGACGGCATCAACTACTGGCGTAACTGGCAAGATTACCTGGGCGCACCTGCCGACGACGAAGATCTGATCAAGTATCACAATACCGGTTGCGTGGTGGTCAAAACCGACCACAACGGCAACATGGCTCATGTAACCTCGCTGATGGATCAACTGGGCGCACCTTATGAGCATTGGGATGCACAAACCCTGCGCGAGCGCTTCCCTATTGTTGATACCCGCGAGTTCCATCCACCACGCCGCCATGATGATCCGAAGTTTGGCGCCACCACGGGACGCGCGTTACCCGGCGCGGTGTTCTTCCCCGATGGCGGTTACGTCAGTGACCCGCAACTGGCGGCGCGCAACGTTCAGTCGGCCGTGGAACGCGCGGGCGGGGAATTTCTGTTCAATTCGGAAGTCACCGAGATACGCCGGGATG
>JAJFIE010000428.1 GCA_021775275.1 Rhodospirillales bacterium
ATTCACTGTTAAGTTATGTTGGATACTGGAATAAGTCTGTCCATGCAAAGCCCGCTCCGCAATGTCCTGTATAAAACGGGTATCTATGACTGGTCACTCCGCGGCCGGACGCCTGACCGGCTGCGTGGCGTTCCTGTGAGCCCCACCGAGGGGGAAAGTATAGAAGGTCGCGCTGTTCTGGACGGCAATTATATTCTGTATGGCAAGGCGCGGCACCTGGGCGATTTACCATGGAAAAATACCGGCCTTTCCAGGCAGGAAGCGGCGATCCTGCATCGTTTCGCTTTTCTGGCCGGACTTCAGGCTCTGGGTTCCGACGATGCGGCGGACAAAGGCCGCGAACTGATGACCCGCTGGATTAATCTCTATGGCCGCTGGAAGCCCATCGCCTGGGACCCGGCCATCACCGGAGGGCGTCTGACCAATTGGCTCTCAGCCTACGGTTTCCTGCGCAATCCGGAACATCCGGGGTTCGAGTTGACGTTGCTGGATTCAGCATCCGCCCAACTACGTCACCTGTCCCGTACCATTGAGGAATCCACCGCCGACTCGGAAACCATTGAGGCTGCCGAGGGCCTCATTTTGGGAGCGCTCTGCCTCGCCGGAATGGAGACCCTGCTGGATGCAGGTCTTGCGGCGTTGGAAATTGCCGTCACCCGACAGGTTCTTGCCGATGGCGGCCACTACCAGCGCAATCCCATGATACAGCATGATGTGTTAATCAGACTGATCCGGGTTCGCGATACCCTGGAGGCGGCGCACGTCCCGACACCGCACTGGCTGGACCACGCAATTATGCGCATGGCCGATATGCTGCGCGCCCTGTGCCATTCCGATGGGCGGCTGGCGCTGTTCAATGGATCGGCGGAAGGTGACGAGGTGTCCATCACCCGCACCCTCAAAGCTGTTGGCTCGAAAGTGAAAACGCTATGGAGCGCGCCACACACGGGTTTTCAGCGCATTGAGGCAGCGGGCGCAGTGGTCATCGCAGACGCCGGTGCGGCGGCCATCGCCGGTGCGGACCGTGATGCCCATGCAGGCCTGCTGAGTTTCGAATTCAGCCGGAAGAAACACCGCATCATCGTCAACTGCGGCGCCCATAGCGACCGAAGCAATGAGTGGAACGCCATGCTGCGCAATACGGCGGCCCACTCAACCCTTACCGTCGATGACACCAATGCCGTTGAGGTCGTTTCTGCGGGTGGCTTGGGTAGCCTGCTGACGGACGTTAATTGTCGACGCAGCGAAGCCGAGGGCAGCACCTTTATCCAGATGAGTCACGGTGGATACCGGCCGGCGTTTGGTCTGGTTCATGGGCGCGATCTGTATCTGTCAGCAGGCGGCGACGACCTGCGTGGCCGCGATGTCCTGACACTGAGCAGCGAGCATTTGGGACGTCACGCCGCGAAGTTCTGTGTGCGGTTCCACCTGCACCCCGACGTCAAGGCGGAAATGACCGGAGGAGGAGATTCCGTGATCCTGAAAATCACCGCCCGGGAAGGATGGCGTTTCCGCGCCGCTGGCGGTGTCATCGGGCTGGAAGATTCCATCTACATGGGAACGCCCGGTCTGGTCAGGCGTACGCAACAGATCACTCTGTCCGGGCCGGTCACGGCGCCGATGACCGAAATTAAATGGTCGCTGATTATGGAAAACGCAAACCGCTAATACGCCTTATTCTACGTTTTACGCAAATGCGTCGTCGCGGATTAAGATGGCCCGCTCGGGGTTTGCCTTAACTCCTCCCGTAGGTGTCTTCAAAGCGGACAATATCATCTTCGCCCAGATAGGATCCGGACTGGACTTCAATAATCCGCAATAGAACTTCACCCGGGTTTTCCAGCCGATGAGTCGCGCCTAGCGGAATATAAGCCGACTGGTTGGGTTGCAGAACCAATACGTCGTCGTTGCGCGTCACTCGGGCAGTCCCCTCAACCACGACCCAGTGTTCGGCCCGATGGTGGTGTAATTGCAAACTGATGGCGGCCCCCGGCTTCAGGCAAATCTGTTTAACCTGATAACGTGGCCCCAGACCAATGGTCTGATACCAACCCCAGGGGCGATAGACGGTGGTATGGGCTTCATGCTCTGTGCGGCCTTCAGCCTTGAGCTGATCGACGACCAGCTTGACATCCTGGGCATGATCCTTGTCGGCAATCATCAGGACATCATCGGTGGCGACGATGATCACATCGTCTATGTCCGACGCCGCCACCAGGGGACCTTCGCTGCGAATGTAGGAGCCATGCACGTTCTGGGTGACGATATCACCCCTGAGGACGTTGCCGTCTGCATCCTGCTCGCCGATTTCCCACAGTGCCGACCACGCGCCCACATCGTTCCACCCCAGGTCGACCGGGATCACGGCGGCATGATCGGTTTTTTCCATCACCGCATAATCAATGGAATCCGACGGCGAGGCGGCGAAAGCGTCATGGTCGAGGCGTACAAAATCATGATCCGTTTGCGCGGCGCTCAAGGCCGTACGGCAGGCGGCGAGCATTTCCGGGTTGAATTTTTCCAGTTCGCCAAGGAAATCGTGTGGCGAGAACAGGAACATGCCGCTGTTCCAGTAGTACCCGCCATCATCCAGATAGCCCTGCGCGGTTTCCTGATCCGGTTTCTCGACAAACCGTTCGACCCGGAGCACGCCGTCCATCGTCATTGTATCGCCGCCCTTAATGTAGCCATACCCGGTTTCGGGTTTGTCCGGCTGAATACCAAATGTGACGAGCGCGCCGTCTTCGACCGCGCTACAGGCGAGGGCGCTGGCCTGATGAAAGCGTTCCGGTTGCGCGATGACATGATCCGAAGGCAGGATCATCATCATGGTGTCAGGGGCCTGTTCGGCAATCAATAATGCGGCGACGGCAGCGGCAGGGGCGGTGTTGCGGCCCACGGGCTCCAGAACAATGGCCAGCGGCTCAACGCCTAGCTCACGAAGCTGTTCCGCGACCATAAACCGGTGCTTTTCGTTGCAGATAATCAGGGGCGCGGCGAAATCGCCACCACTGGCGCGAAGCACGGTTTCCTGCAGCATGCTGTGATCAGAGGTCAGCGGCAGCAACTGTTTGGGCAACAACCCACGCGACAACGGCCACAAACGAGTGCCGGAACCACCGGACAGGATGACGGGAATGATTTGAGTCAAAGAAAGCACCGCCAAAAGCAAAAATTTAAGGACGAGCTGAACTCACATGTGAAGAGACATGAAAGGAATACAAAACTGGCTCTGTAGAGACTAATCCCTTCCGACTGCAAGCGTATTCGACAAATTCTTAGCCGTCAAAACCGATCAATATTCGATACGCTTTGTCGCGAATCGGTATTTAGCCGAATTCGAG
>JAJFIE010000429.1 GCA_021775275.1 Rhodospirillales bacterium
GCCATTTATGTTTCAACTCGTGGTATTTCTACTTGGATGATCAGTCGCCGTCGCGGCGCTCTGAACCTTCATAGTCTTTCTTCGTTCGCCCGCGTCGATCCGGTCCAAAAAACTTATCATCACGGAAGAATTCGCGTCGATCATCTGCCGCTGAACAAAGTCTTCTGTACAAACCGGCAGCTGTGAGAGGCTTTGCCAGATAGCCGGTTATACCCGCATCGCGCGCCTGTTTAACCCGCTCAAGTTCCGTATATCCGGTTAACATGATGATAGGGACAAAAGGATTTGGTGATTTCTCGTGCCACCGTATCAGATGGACAAGATCCAGCCCCGAAGTTTCCCCCATATTCCAGTCGGTAATGACCACATCGGGGTCTTCCTCGACAAACTCCATGAACCCTTCTCTGCCATCAGGTGCTTCAAAGACCTCGGCAACGCCGAACCCCTCCAGGAAGGTTCGCACCAGTTCGCGGATGTAATGGCTGTCATCACAAATCAGCACGGTAATGTTACTAAAATCGTGGTTCGCCATGCGCCCCCCCAACAGACGACAAGTACGTTGTGATGTCAGATGCTTTGAATAATCTGAATGCCTGAAGAACGCCTTACAGATACGAAATTTGAATTTTGAGCAATCTCGGCATTTTTGCCGGGTTGACGGATATTTGATATTTTTGCCTCCTTTTCAAGACATCAGCCCTTGTTGGAATCTGGGTAGATGTGTCGATAGTCATTTGAAATTGCACAATTAAATTATACCTTCCGACAAAATGAAGAGGTTGGCACGATGATTGCTTTGTTTCACGTGACGAAGTTTCGTCAGGAACGAGAGTAATAACCATGCAAGTCAATTTCAGCTCAATAGATGAATATCATGACTTCCTGTATTCGGAGTTCGGGAACGTGTCCGGGTCCGGCGAATCCTATGGTGACAGGTTCGCTCTGGCGACGAAGACCGTCGACCGGCTGTGCGCCGACCTGAGCCTGGACGATTCCCTGCTCGATATGGATGAATCAGGGTAGGACGCGTTTCTGTTATCAAAGACACCTTCCGCAATGGCGGAAGAACGATGATGGCAGGAACGATCAGAAGGGCAGGCTTTGCGCCGCCTCGCTTTCCTGACATTCCGCCGCCGCGATGGCCGTCATATTTACAATGCCACGGGCGGTAACCGATGCAGTCAGAATATGGGCCGGTTGCGCTGCCCCAATCAAGATCGGGCCAATGACCAGCCCGTCGGCGATCTTCTTGATCATACTGAACGCAATATGCGCTGCGTCCACATTGGGCATGATGAACAGATTCGCCTGACCTTTTAACAGGCTATCGGGGAAGACCCGGTTACGCAGTTCTTCGTCCAATGCACTATCCGCATGCATTTCACCTTCAACCATGAGGTCCGGATAACTGGCATGGAGGATATCGACCGCATCGCGCATCTTTCTGGATGACTCAGTCTCCAGCGATCCAAAATCGGAATGCGACAACAGGGCAACCTGCGGCGTAATGCCAAACCGGCGAACTTCTGCTGCGGCGATCAGTGTCATTTCCACCAATTCATCTACTGTCGGGTTTCGGGTCACATGGGTATCACAGAAGAAAAACGTTCCCTTGGGCAGGATCACTGCGCTGAGGCCTGACAGGTCTCGGACGCCTTCGGCCTTGCCGATCACCATCGAGACATATTTCAGATGCCAGTTGAACCGCCCCTGAATGCCACAGATCATGGCATCAGCTTCGTTCTGGGCGACCATACAGGCCGCGATGACAGTATTGTTTGTGCGAATGATGGTGCGCGCTGCGTCCGGCGTGAAGCCGCTGCGCGCCGAAAGACCCAGAAAAAATCGCCAATAGCGGTCATATCGCGGATCGTTCTCCGGATTGCAGATATCAAAATCACGCCCGATTTCCAGCCGTAGGCCAAACCGTTCAATCCGCGAGGCTACGACCTCGGGACGGCCAATCAGGATCGGGCGGCCAATCTTGTCGTCAACAATGACCCGCACCGCCCGTAGAACGCGTTCATCTTCGCCTTCGGCAAAGACGATCCGTTTTCCGGAGTCCCGGACGCGCTCGAAGACCGGTTTCATCAGCATTCCGGAACGGAACACAAACCGGCCTAACTCTTCGCGGTAGGCGTCAAAATCCTCAATCGGTTTGGCCGCAACACCGGAATCCATGGCGGCTTTTGCCACGGCTGGTGCGATTTCCATGATTAACCGCAGATCAAAGGGACGCGGAATCAGATATTCCGGACCAAACACCAGATCTTCGCCAGAGTAGGCTTTGGCGACAATTTCCGAGCTTTCGGCCATGGCCAAATCAGCAATGGCATGAACGGCGGCCAGTTTCATTTCCTCGTTGATCGTCGTCGCCCCGGCATCAATTGCGCCTCGAAATATAAACGGAAAACAGAGAACATTATTAACCTGGTTAGGGAAGTCGGAACGTCCCGTCGCGATGACAGCATCGGGGCGTGCTTCGCGGGCGACGTCTGGCATAATTTCCGGAACCGGGTTCGCCAGCGCCATGATCAACGGCTTGTCGGCCATGCGTTTGACCATGTCTGCTGTCAATATACCGCCCGCTGACAGGCCAAGAAACACATCGGCGCCATCTATAACATCACCCAGAGAACGCGCATCCGTGTCTTGTGCGAACGCTTCCTTTTGCGCGTGCATATCCTCGGTGCGACCTTTGTAGATGACACCGATGTGATCCACGAGGGTGATGTTTTC
>JAJFIE010000430.1 GCA_021775275.1 Rhodospirillales bacterium
CGTTACCCGAAAGGGCTTGTCGGGAAGGTTCGATGACGCTACCAGACAGTCATGCCTGAAATATTCCAGAAAGTGCGATCAATGACTGACTGTCCTTGCGGCTCCGATAAACCTCTTGATGCCTGTTGTGGCCCCTACCACGATGGAGCCCCTGCCCCGACCGCCGTGGCCCTGATGCGGTCACGCTATTCGGCGTTTGTGCTGAGAAAAGGTCAGTACCTGTCGGACTCATTGTCCGAAGGACAGAAGGCGGATTTTGATGTTGCGGAGTTTGAGGCATCAGCCGATGAGACCAAGTGGCTCGGGCTTGAAATCCGGAAGATGGAGGCTGGCGGCGAAACCGATGATACCGGCACAGTAGAATTCGTAGCGCGCTACAAGTCAAAGGGCGGACCTGTGGTTCACCACGAACGCGCCATCTTTACCCGCGAAGATGGGCGATGGGTGTTTTCCGATTGTGTGATGAACCCCAAAGAAGCCCAGCGACGGGTCGAGAAAGTCGGGCGGAATGATCCCTGCCCTTGCGGTTCCGGCAAGAAATTCAAGAAGTGCTGCGGCGCTAACTAAACTGCTTCACCGAGCGAGTCATCAAAGCGGTTGAGGAACTCATTGATGATGTATTCGTCATGGGCGATGGACAGGTAGAGCTTGGTTCCCATGGGGTTGAGGAACACACCGCGCCGGAACAGGCCAAGCATGGTTTTCCGCGCAAGGGCCTTGTCCCCTTTATTGGTTGAACGATAATTGAATGCCGGTTCGCCTGAAAAAACCACCTGCGCCAATGGTCCGTCACCGATGATCTGTCCGGTTAATCCCCGGTCCGAGAGAACCCGACGCATTCCCTGGCGGAGATAATCACCCAGGTTGTGCAAATGATCATAAGTACCAGGGGTCCGGAACACCGATAGCGTCGCATTGGCGGCGGCGGTGGAAATCGGATTGCCTCCCAATGTCGATGCCATCCAAACATAGTCGTCACCACCAATCCGGTGTTCATTGACCATTTCCATGACATCGACCCTGCCGCCAAAGGCGCCGATGGGATAACCGCCACCCAGGGCTTTGCCGTAGGCTACCAGATCCGGAATGACGCCGTAGTATTCCTGCGCGCCGCCATAGGCGAGGCGAAACCCGGTAACCACCTCGTCATAAATCAACAAGATACCGTTGGCCGTGCACAGTTCGCGAACGCCTTCCAGAAAACCGTTATGGGGTGGCGTGCAGCGTTGCAACGGTTCCATGATGACGGCTGCCAATTCCCCCGCATTGGCATCGATGATCTGCCGGGTTGTTTCGAGGTCATTGTACGGCGCGACCAGCAGGAGGTCGGCCATGGCGGGTGTCCCCGCGCTGGTCAACTCAGGCTTCGGGAAGTCGAGCAGCTTGTGCGGGAACAGACTGGTCACCCCTGCTTCATTGGCCCCGTGGTACGCACCTTCAAATTTAAGAACCTTGTTTCGCCCGGTAAAGCCGCGCGCTACCCGCTGGCAATACATGGTGGCTTCCGTACCAGAGGCGCAGAAACGCAGCCGCTCGGAAGCCGGGCTGATCCGCCGGATTTCTTCGCCGAGCGCCAGAACCTGGGTGTTGAGGTAGGCGAAGTTTGATCCCAGGGGGGCTTGCCTGCTCACCGCCTCGACCACTTCCGGGCGGGCGTGACCCACCAGACAAGAGCCCCAGGCCATGGAGAAATCCAGAAATTCCCTGCCGGACGTATCCCACAGGCGCGGCCCTTCTCCTCGCTCCATGACGACCACGTCCTCTGGAGCCAGACCGTATTCACCGTTAGAGATTCCAGCGGTGAAGACGTCGTGCGCACGTTTTTGATCGTTGCTCATGAACCTGCCTTGTTCGACTACGCCGGAACAGAGACTCGGTGCGGCGCTTCGCGTACCGGCAAATGGATGACGGCGGAAAAGGCAGTAGCGCCGACGCCAACCCACCAAACCGTATCGTAGGAGCCAATCTGGTCATACATGACGCCACCAAGCCAGACCCCTAAGAACGACCCCAATTGGTGTGAGAAAAACACAAGGCCGTATAAGGTTCCCATATAGCGAAGGCCGTAAATATGCGCGATCAATCCCGATGTCAGTGGCACAGTCGCCAGCCACAAGCTTCCCATGGTGAGTGAGAAAATGACCACCGTCGTCGGCGTCATCGGGAGCATGATAAACACGGCTGCAATAATGGTGCGACCCGTATAGATAAGAGACAGCAGGTATTTCTTGGACCAGTGTTTGCCCAGAGCGCCAGCGGCAATCGTTCCGACGATATTCGCCGCCCCGATAAGGGCTATGGAAAATGCACCGAGGTCTGATGTTGTCTGAACACCCAGGCTGCTGAGTATACTACCCGGCGCGATTGCGCTGCTGGCCTCAGTAACAAAGGCTGGGAAGTGTGCGGTGACAAAGGCCAGTTGGAAGCCGCAAGAGAAAAATCCCAAAAAGATCATTGCGTATGAAGGATCGCGAAAGGCTTTGGCCAGGACCTCGCTCATACTTTCATTGAGCTCATGCTGCGTGATTTTGTCTGTTGATCGCATCATGGGAAGGACCAGCAGGACGGCCATAATGGCCACCGCAAACACCAGGAAGACCGAGGACCCGGGCATGACCTGTAAAAGCGCATTCGCCACGGGTGGGCCAACGATTTGTCCGGCCGACCCGGCAGCCGTGGTTATACCAAGGGCGAGCGATCTGTTTTCGTCGGATGCGTTACGCCCGACAATCGATAGGATCACGCCAAAGCCCGTACCGGCGATGCCGAAACCAACCAGAATTTCATAAAACTGGTGGGCTTCCGGTGTTACGGCAAAGCTTGAGAGAACGAGTCCCAGGGCATAGGCGGCGGCACCCAGAACAATTGCCTTCTTTTCCCCGAATTTTTCAGCAATCGCGCCAAATATCGGCTGGCCGATCCCCCAGGCCAGATTCTGGATGGCGATAGCGAAGGAAAATTCATAGCGTAACCAGCCAAATTCCTCGGCGATGGGAATCTGAAAGATTCCGAATGTTGCGCGGATGGCGAATCCCATCATCAGGATCACACAACTTGCGATCAGAACGGGCGTGAATAACGTCGCGTTTGGTTTCATTTTTTGATTTTGCCTTGGCCAAAGCACTCATGATCGCGAGTGCGATACCCTGCACTATTTTGTGCAAACAAAAAAGGCCGCTCGAAAGCGACCTTTTTGTTGTGACTGGTTTGCCAAATCAACGCTTCGAAAACTGGAAGCTCCGACGGGCTTTGGCTTTGCCGTATTTCTTGCGTTCAACGACGCGGGAATCACGGGTCAGGAAGCCTGCCTTCTTGAGTGGCGGACGCAGGCCCGGCTCGAACAGGGTCAATGCCTTTGAGATACCGTGGCGCACAGCGCCGGCTTGTCCCGACAGACCACCACCGGTAACGGTGCAGAATACATCGTACTGACCGCCACGTTCAGCAACCTGGAACGGCTGGTTGATCAGCATCTGCAACACCGGGCGGGCGAAATAAACATTCGCTTCACGTCCGTTGACGGTGATAACACCCGGTCCCGGCTTGATCCAGACACGGGCAATGGCGTTTTTCCGCTTGCCGGTGGCATAAGAGCGACCGTGTTCGTCGATTTTCGGCTCTACTGGTGTTGTGACGGTTTCCTCGGCAGGGGTAACGGCCTCTGCAGCAGCGGCGTCAGAAGATGCATTTGCGGCGGCGTTGCTAATGGCTTCACCCAGGTCTCCAAGGGAGTCGAGCGTTTGAGTTTCGTCAGCCATGGATTAGGCGCTCCTCTTATTCTTCGGGTTCATGGCTGCGACATCCAGAACTTCCGGGCTCTGGGCCACATGCGGGTGTTCACTTCCGGCATAGACGTGCAGCTTGCGCATCTGCTGACGTCCCAGCGGATTACGGCTGATCATGCGTTCAACGGCTTTCTGAACAACCCGTTCCGGGTGCTTGCCGTCGAGAATCTGTCCGGCTTTGCGTTCTTTGATGCCGCCCGGATAACCGGTGTGCCAGTAGTAGGTTTTCTGTTCAGCCTTGCGACCGGTCAGCTTCACTTTTTCGGCATTCACGACAATAATGTTATCGCCGCAATCAATGTGCGGTGTGTACATGGTCTTGTGCTTGCCGCGCAGACGTACTGCGATCACGCTGGCAAGGCGACCAAGCACCAGACCATCGGCATCAATGACGTACCACTTTTTTTCGACGTCGGCGGGCCGTGCGGAATATGTCTTCATGGGCTTATCGTCCATCATCATTTTCAGGTGGGTGAGGCTAATTCGTCGCGACGTAGTTCGTACGATGGCCCAATCCCGATTGAGGCGCGGAATATGTCACAGATTTCTTGCCTGTCAACCGAAATAATCCTTATAAATCCAATGTTTAGATAAACGGTATTATATTACCTTTAATAACATAAATTCTACCCCAATCAGTTTGGCGCAGGAGTTGTGGCGTGGCGGAAATCGTTGGCGATATTACCGAAATCAGGCGTTTACTCTCCTGCCCCTGGCATTATACATAGGGCGTCCCACAAGATTTTTCGTCGTGAGGTTTGCCAATGGATTCGCCCGCCCAGACCAATGATTCCGAAGCCCTTGTCCTGCGTGAGGACATGGCTGCCATTGCCACGATAACCCTGAACAGGCCGACGAAATTCAATGCACTCTCCGGCGCTCTGATGTCTGCCGTTGAGGATACCCTGGCGGCTATCGCCGCCGACACATCCGTGCGTGTGGTTGTGCTGGCGGCAAACGGAAAAGCATTTTCTGCTGGCCATGATCTGAAGGAACTCGGCGCCAAAACCAGTCGCGACGAGGTGGACACGCTGTTCCGTCAGTGTTCACGCATGATGTTGGCGATTACCCAACTGCCGCAGCCGGTCATCGCCCGGGTCCAGGGCATTGCAACAGCGGCGGGGTGCCAGTTGGCGGCAACCTGTGATCTGGCGGTTGCATCATCGGCGGCCCGGTTTGCCACATCCGGCATCAATGTCGGGTTATTTTGCGCCACGCCGGGCGTTGCTCTCAGTCGGAATGTCCCGCGCAAGAAGGCCATGGAAATGCTGCTGACCGGCGATTTCATTGATGCAGAGACGGCGCTTGCATTGGGATTGGTCAATCAGATGGT
>JAJFIE010000044.1 GCA_021775275.1 Rhodospirillales bacterium
GGCCGGGTCCATTCCCATGTTCGGGAATGTTGCGATAAGACTCGGGTCAAGCGCGTCCATGGCTGCCTTGTTGGGCGTCTTGTAAAGAATATTGGAGGCAACCCAGATACCGATATCCTTGCTCAGAACATAATTGATGAAGGCATAGGCCTCGTCCTTGTTTTCGGAAGCATCCATCACGACCATGGTATCGACCCACAGGTCGGTGCCTTCCTTGGGGATGACGTATTTGATATCGGCGTTTTCACCGATGCCATAGTTGCACCAGCCATCCCAGGCATGAACCAGAGATGCCTCACCGGAAACCAGCTTGGCGTAGAACGTCGCGTCGTCATAGGCCAACAGGTTCTTCTTGGCTGAAATCAGCACATCCTTGATCTCACCCAGTTTGGCGCTGTCCTTTTCGTTGATCGAGTAACCCAGCGACAGAGCCCCCGCCGCCAACAACCAACGATCAGTACTGAGCATGGTGATCTTGCCCTTCAGATCGTCATCGGGTTTCAGCATATCGTTCCAGCTATCGGGCGTGCCGGAAACCATGTCCGAGCGATAGCAAAGACCCGTGGTCCCCCAAGCGTAAGGGACGGAAAAATTGTTGCCGGGATCATAGGCCAGCTTACCGGCTTCGGTGTACAGATTACCCATATTGGACATCATGCCGTGATCGATTTTCGCGGCAAGGCCCAGTTTGTTCAATGCTTCGGCGAACGGCGACGACACAAATACAACATCGTAGCCCTTGCCACCGCTGGCCGTGACCTTGCCCATGATTTCCTCGTTGGTGCCGTGCAGCGCCAGTTCCGCCTCAATGCCCGTGGCCTTGGTGAACTGCTCCATCATGTCGGCCGGCATATAGCCGTCCCAGTTGGAAATCACGATCTTGGCATGTGCCGGGCTCGCCCCCAGAATGGCCACGCTGGCGACTAGCGCGGCTGCCCCGCCAATGAATTGTTTCAGTCGGTTTCTCATATGCATTTTTCAAGTGCTCCCTGCGTAAAATTAACCCGAATGTCCCGGGCCGATGATCCGGTAATGATCTTTCGCCATATACCCACTCGACGTGGATTGTATTTTTTTCTAATATAATACGTCAATGAAATTCGACTCACCAATTCGGTCAGGCATCGGCGCACAATGACAAGGACTGAGACGGGAAAACCGCATACGGAGCTGGCGCGAAAGGTCGTGGATTACGTGCGCCAGCAGAACCTGCAAGAAGGCGAACGGGTGCGTGAACAGCCCCTGGCCGACCACTTCAGTGTATCGCGCACGCCCATCCGGGGCGCGCTGGCCCTGCTCGCCGAACGGGGCCTGCTGCGCTACGCCCCTAATCAGGGCTACTCGCTGGCGATTGTGCCGGAAGCCATGGACCATGCGCCGGTCGATCTGCCGCCGACCGAGGAAGAACGGCTTTTCCACGCCATTGTCCGCGACCGTCTTGCCCGACGCCTGAGCGGTCAGGTGACCGTGACCGAAATCATGCGGCGCTATGACGCCGCCCGCGCCACGGTAACCCGGGTACTGGTACGCATGGGTGAGGACGGCCTGATTGAGCGGGGTGATGGCCAATCATGGGCCTTCGGCCCGACACTGGATTCCTTGGCCGCCATGGAGGAAAGCCACCGCTTTCGTGAATTGATTGAACCCGCTACGGTACTGGAGCCGGGCTTCCGTGTTGATGTTGAACTGTTCGCCCACATCCGGCGTTCCTACCAGATGATGCTGGAATCGAACACGCAAACAGTGGAGGCCCGACGCCTCTATGATGCCGATGCCGCCTTTCACAACGCACTCGCCAGTTGTTGCGGCAACCGTTTTCTGGCCCAGGCCATCCGCCAACAGACCACGCTTCGCCGGTTATCGGAAAACACCGGCGGGGTGAATCGCCACCGCTTGGTCGAGTCCTGCCGGGAGCATCTGGCCATCATGGACCTGATGGAGGAGGGTCAATTGCAACAGGCCGCCGACGCGCTGCGTCAACATATCAATGCCGCCCACGGACAGCGCCCACGGGTCAGCCTGCGCGGCATTCCGCCGCTGGCATCGAAGCGCCAGTAACGTCAGGGCGCACCAACAATGGCGGGACAAAAAACAGGACAAAAGATCGTTGCATTTTTTCCCGAGGCCTCGTTTGGCGCCGCCCTGAACTGTGTAGGGATCGCACAAAAGGTTCGTGATCTGGGGCATGAAGCGGTGTTCCTGTGCGATGCCGGATTTGCCGGAACCTTCGAGGCCTACGGCTTTCGTGAATATCCAGTCACCATGTCACCCGACATGTCGGAAGAAGAACTGGAGCAGTTCTGGGCCGGTTTCATTGCCCGGCACCTGCCGCACTTCCGCCTGTCGCCGGAAGAACAACTGGGGACGTATGTTCTGGATTGCTGGAACGCCATCGTCGATAGCGTGGTCATGGCCGAACAGCATCTGCAACGCCAACTGGAGGCTATCCGCCCGGATGTCGTCTGCGTCGATAATGTTATCCTGTTTCCGGCAGCGACGCGGGCGGGATGCCCGTGGGTGCGCATCGTATCGTGCGCTGAAACAGAAATCCCCGATCCGGCAATTCCGCCGCTTATGTCGGCGCTGGGCGCCGTTGACAGCGACCGGTTTGAGGCCTTCACCGCGACCTACCAACAGACCGTCGAGCCCGCCCACGCACGGTTTAATGCCTTCCTCGAAGCCATCGGACATGCCCCCTATCCCGTCGGGGAGTTTTTTGGGGCGTCGCCTGATCTGAACCTGATGCTCTATGCCGGGCCGCTTCGCTACGCACGCCAGACACCGCTGGATCCGAAACGTTTCCTGTTCCTCGAAGGCAGTGTGCGCGACGAAGGCCCTTACACACCACCCGGTTTCCCCGTCCATGACGACAAGCCGCTGGTGTACCTCAGTTTCGGCAGTCTGGGCGCGGCAGATGTCGCCCTGCTGGAACGCATGATCCGGCTGTTTTCCACCCTGCCCTACCGGTTCCTCATTAACGTCGGGGACTACAAGGACTCATACCAATTCGTGCCCGACAACGTGCAGATCGACTACTGGTTTCCCCAGCCATCCGTCATCGCGCGGTCTGATCTGGTGATCCATCATGGCGGGAATAACTCGGTGCATGAAGCGCTTTATTTTGGCAAACCCGCCATCGTCATGCCGTACTGCTGGGACGGACACGATAACGCCCGGCGGATCGCCGATCAGGACCTGGGCATCCATCTGGATCGTTACGAATGGCGCGATGGCGATCTGATCGAGGCCATCGAAGCCCTGATGACCGGCAAAGCCCGTCATAAACGGCTGGCCGTCATCGCAAAAGACATGCAGGCGTTCGACGGCTGCGCCCGGGCGG
>JAJFIE010000431.1 GCA_021775275.1 Rhodospirillales bacterium
GCTGATTGGCGAGGTCTTGAAGGTTATTCACGAACTGGCGGACGAGGGACGCTCGATGGTTCTTGTCACCCATGAAATCCGGTTTGCAAAAGATGTGGCCGACTGGGTGGTCTTCATGGGTGATGGCGTGATCGTCGAGGAAGGTCCGCCGGAGCAGGTTCTGGAAGCGCCCAAGCATGAGCGGGTGCGTGGTTTTCTTCATCAGATTCTCGAACATTAATCGGGGGACGTGATGGACGCTTTCCTCCAGAAGATTTCGACCCTTGGTGGACCGCTGGCTCTCGGCGCGGTGACAACCATTGAAATCACGGCCCTGTCGTTCCTCGTAGCTGTGATCATTGGTTTGCTGTTCGCGCTCTTGAAACTTGGTGCACCGAGGCCGGTTAGCTGGCTGATTGACGCCTACGTAGAGTTGTTTCGCAATACGCCGGTTTTGGCGCAGATTTTCATTATCTATTTCGGATTGGCGTATTCAGGCATCAAGGTCGCTTCGATTCCGTCGGCGATCATTGCACTGGGGCTCAATGGCGGTGCTATCCTGACCGAAGTCTTTCGGGCAGGGCTTGCCGCCGTTCATCGTGGCCAGCGAGAGGCCGCACTGGCCGTCGGCATGACGCCGTGGATCAGTCTGCGTTTCATCATCCTGCCGCAAACCTGGCGTATCACGTTGCCACCCCTCGGCAACTACGCCATTGCGCTGCTTAAAGATACTGCCGTGGTATCGGCCATCGCAGCGCCCGAGATCATGTTCTATGCCCGTAATCTGGTGACATCGACGTTCGAGACGACTTTCATCTACGTCCTGGTGGCGCTTTTGTACTTTGCTCTCAGTTTCCCGCTTGCCCGACTGGTCAGTCGGTTTGAACAACGTCAAAGGGCCTGGCAATGATGGAATTCTTTACAGTCTATACCGACAACTGGGCCGAATGGTGGCCGCAAATACAGAGCGCCATATGGGTCACCGTACAATTGACGGTCTGGTCGTTTGCGCTTGCCGTCACGGTCGGGATGTTGCTGGCAATCGGGAAGCTTTCGAAGGTCCGCATCATCAGGGTTTTCTGTGCCGGGTATGTTGAAATTGCCAGGGGGGTGCCGGCTCTCGCAGTATTATTTCTTCTCTATTACGGACTGGTGCCTGTGGGGATCGTTCTTGACGCTTTTGTTGCCGGGATTATCGGCCTTGGCCTGAGCGCGGCCGGTTATATCGCCGAGGTGTTTCGTGCAGGCATTGAGGCAATCCACAAGGGGCAACGCGAAGCCGCGCTTTCTGTGGGCATGACGCCGATCAAGAGTTTTCGCTACATCATCCTGCCCCAGGCTATCCGGATTATTCTGCCGCCGTTGCTCAATATGCTGATCATCCTGCTGAAGGACACATCTATCTGTTCGTTGATTTCGACACCGGAATTGATGCTGCGCGCCAAGGATCTGGCCATGATGTCCTTTCTGCCCATGCATCTGTTTTTGTTGGCGGGGGCGCTTTATTTCATGATGTCATGGCCGCTTTCGATCATGACGCGCCGGATTGAGCTAAGGATGCGCCAAAGCGCTAAAACGCTAACGCCCTGAACAACCCGGTATTTCATTCCTCCGGAAAAAGATTAGAAAATGAAAATTATCGAAATACGGACAACGCCCCTTCTGGCGCCATATATCAAACCCTATCACTGGGCCCAGGGCGTTATTCAGGGCGCCACCGTGATCCTTGTGGAGGTTCACACTGACGAAGGTGTCACGGGGTACGGTGAGTCGGTCGGCACACCTTCTGCCGAGGCGGTTCAGGCCTATATCAGGCTCGCGGGTGACGGTTGCATTGGGCGAAGTCCGTTTGATAACGCGCGTCTCATGGCCGATGCCAATCATGCCCTGTTCCAGGCTCTCGGAACATGCAGTTCTCCGCGGTTTGCCGGTATGGTTCTTGCCGGTCTGGAAATGGCCTTGTGGGATGTCATGGGCAAGGCTACCGGGCGCACGGCGCATGAATTGCTGGGTGGTGCGGTTCGCGATGAAATTCAGTATTTCGGTTTTCCTCAAGGCGAAACCGCCGGGGAGATTGCTGCTGGGGCAAAAGAGCTCGCGGAGTCCGGTTGCGAGGTCATTTATGTAAAGGTCGGTCGGGGTGATGCCTTGGATGTCGCCATCGCTGAACAGGTTCGAGATGCAATCGGCCCTGAAAAACGCTTACGCATGGATCCCAACGAGCACTGGAACCCGGTCAAAGCTTCCCGGATGATTCGGAAAATGTGCGAATTTGATGTCGAATTCATCGAGCAACCGACCAATAGCGAGAGCATCACGGCGCTGGCCCAGGTGCGTGCGAACAGCCCGATCGCCATTGCCGCCGATCAACTTGTATTCACACCCTATGATACGTTCAATGTGTGCCGGGAAAAAGCGGCTGACTTGATTGTTCTGGGTTTGCATGAAACCGGTGGGTTGCTGCGCTTCAGCAAATCCGCACATATTGCCGAGGCGGCGGGAATCAATATCTGCATTCACGGACTCTATGAGACCGGAATCACGACCTGTGCATCGAACCAGGTGGCAGCGACCGTGCCCAATCTGGATGACGGTAATCAGTACATGAACCATTTTCTCGAATGGGACATCGTCAAGACACCGGATTTGGCTTTGCGCAACGGCAAGTTGCCCGTGCTTGATGGCCCGGGGCTGGGCTTTGAGCTTGATTGGGACGCCGTGGGCCGCGCCGGTGAATTGCATGAGAAACAAGTGACCGACAATGAATGATGGCTTCACACCAAGGATGGATTTCGCGGGGCGCGTGGCGCTGGTGACTCCAGCGGGATCGGGTTTGCCGTTGCCCACCAATTGGTGGATCTCGGCGCAAAGATCGTCATTATCGATCTGAATATTGAAGGCGCAAATGAAGCCGCCTTGAAATTGTGCGATGCCAACGTCATGGCCATTCAAGTTGATGTCAGCGATCCTGCCGACGTCACCGAAATGATCGATGGCGTCGTGGCGGAATACGGCAAACTCGACATTCTGGTCCACAGCGCCGGAATCGGAATTGAGCGAAGCTTTCTGGAGACCACACCGGAAGAGTGGCGACGCTTGATTGATGTCGACCTGTCCGGCACCTTTTATTGCGCGCAAGCTGCTGCCCGCCACATGGTTGAGAACGGATACGGTCGTATTGTCAGCCTGTCTTCGACAGCAGGGTTACGTAGGGGAACCGGTCGGACCGCGTATGGTGGCGTTGTTACTTTAACGAAAGTCATGGCGGTTGAATTGGCCTCCCACGGGATTACCGGGAACGCGTTGGCCCCTGGCGCCATAGAAACTGAATTGGTGGCAAGGATGCATTTCGAAGAAACGCGTCGTGTCTATAGAGCGGGCATTCCTCTTGATCGCTACGGCACGCCTGACGAAACCGCATTTGCCGCAGTTTTTCTGGCGAGCGAGCAGGCAGGTTATATTACCGGCCATGTTTTGGGCGTCGATGGAGGATTTCTGGCGGCGGGCATCATGTATCGAAACCGCGAAGTGTGAGGCAGCGGTATTTTTCAGGACAACCCGCCGGAAAGGCGGTCGAACTCATCGAACAGGAACGCCACGCGGTTGACGGCTTTTTGCGCCTCGGTCGAGCCCGGTGCTTCATGCAGCAACGCCTCGGCATGGCGCACCGCAGTATCCATGCGAAAGGCGGTTTCCACGGGCTTGGGCGCTTTGAACATTTCGTAGTTGGCATAGCCACCCAGAAATGAATCATCAAGGACATCCAGTTCATCGAGGCGCACCAGTTCCAGGGTCGGTGGTCCGATCAGGGCCTCGCACCATCCCATGATCCCGCAGATACGCCCGCCCGCTGCATGCAGATTGACAGGCCGGAAATCCATGTGGAGAAGCGACGTACGCTTGTCCGGCCATGACAGGTGCGCCTGCAATTTCTCCATGCCCGGCATGGCCAACGGACGGTTGGTCAGGCGTGTGACTGTCGCGGCGGCGTCCAGGATACGATGGGAGAGTACTTTTTCGAACGTGCTGCCACGCATGACGACCGGCTCAAACGCGGGCGGGTTCATCTCATGCAAGCGGTGCAGCACATCACCCATGTGATAAGGTTCCGGCGGATGATTGTCGTCGTCCAGCCATTCATAAACGAACAGGTCAAGGCCGTTCGCCTGATCTTCTTTGTGGGACTGGCCGATGATCTCCGGCGCCGGCAGGTCGTGGGCGCGGCAGTGGGTGGACATCAGACATTCCTGCACCAACAGGTCATGCGCGTTTACGGGGTGCGGCCCTTCGGTTTCGATCTGTTCTGGCGCGATGCGAACGCCTACGCTGTGGCCGCCCTTTGTCCTGCCCCTGATGACACCCTTGATAACGGTGAAAACAGGTCCGCGCCCGATAACCCGCAAATCGCTGATACCCAGATCCGGAAAATCTGCTTCAATCTGGTGTTGTACTCTTGTCAATAAAACGTCCATGTCGGCATTATGATGTCGATGCAGGCAGGTGCCAATAACCAACAGTTTGGAAGGTTGCTCTCATGATGGACCCACGTGGTGTTCCGGTTTCTTACGAAGACATAACGGCCCTGGAGGACTACGAGGCAGCGCTGCTGCAACTGCACCGGTTTTCCTATGACCCCACACCGGCCATGGAGAGTGTTATTGTGAGCCATCCTGATTTCGCACTGGCCCAGATTTTCTGTGCTGTCTGTATCGCCAGTGGTTCTGCCGGTCGGTATGTGCCGGAGATGGAAGCCGCCATCACGCGAGCGGAAGAAATCGGAAATCTGAACGAGCGTGAGCAGGGTCTCATTGCCGCTGTTCGAAAACGGTGCGCCGGTGACTGGCGTGGTGGCCAACTCGCCATCGATGCCGTGCTGGCCCGATATCCCCGCGATACGCTGGCGCTTCATTTTGGTCATCAACTGGATTTTTTGCTGGGTGATGCGCTTAATCTGAGGGGACGGATCGAACGAATCCTGCCGCACTGGGATGACAGCAATCCCAACTACTCCCATGTGCTGGGCATGTATGCCTTTGGCCTCGAGGAGTGCAATATGTTTGAGCATGCCGAAGCCGTGGGTAAGGAAGCCTGCGAACGGGATACCGGTGACACGTGGGCTCATCATGCGGTGGGACATGTGATTGAAATGATGGGACGTCACGAAGACGGCATTGCCTGGTACGAAGGCCGGGAAAGCAACTGGGCCACCGGGGATGGGTTGAGCATTCACAACTGGTGGCATCTCTGTCTGTACCTGATGGAGGAGGAAAACTACCCGCGTATCCTGGAAATCTACGACGCCTATATCGCCCCCGGTGGGGATGCCGAACCGGAGCCGCTGGCTGATTCAGGTGCGCTTTTGTGGCGCTTGATGGTGCAGGGTGTCGACGTTGGCGACCGCTGGGTGGCGAATGGTGATCGCTGGCGTCAATTGATCGCGGATGGCGAAGGTGGTTTCTACGGATTCAACGATCTTCACGCGGCCATGTCCTTCGCAGCACTTGGCTGGGGGGAGGATCTGGCTGACCTGGAAGCCAAAGCCATTGCCCAGGCCGGGCAGTCACATACGCTCGGGGAAATTTCCCGTGAGGTATCTGTCCCCGTTGTTCAGGGAATAACGGCCTACGGACAAGAAAGGTTCGAAGATGCGCTTGATCTGCTGAATGCTGTGCGCCCTGTTCTTGCCCGCTTCGGTGGCAGCAATGCTCAACGCGATGTGGTTGACCAGACCATGTTGTCTGCCGCCATCAGGGGCGGTCTTGGCGAGCGCGCTGTATCGCTGGCCAACGAGCGCATCACCCGCAAACCCCATGGTCCGTTGGCGCGCCGCTTTGCTGAGCGGGCGCATGCCGTGAACTAGGGAACCAGAGGAAAAAACCATGACCGGAGAGATTGAGACCGATTGGTCAACAGACGCCATTGTCGAGCGGCGCAAGAAATTTTACGCGGCGTCGCAACGGGCCTTTGTTCCCTACAAGGAGCCGATGATTTTTCAAAAGGGCAAAGGTCAGTATCTGTGGGATGAAAAGGGTAAAGAGTATCTCGATCTTTTGGGCATGAACCTCTGTATCAGCGTCGGTCATGCGCATCCAGAGGTAAACCGGGCCATTCGCGAACAGACCGAGGATATGCTCCATTGCACAACCATGTTCTATCATCCGGTGCCAGCGCATTTCGCCGAGGAACTGGTGGCGACCATGCCCGAGGGCGACGATTGGGTGGTGCACTTCACCAGCAGTGGCGCGGAGGCCGCCGATCTGGCCCTGCTCATGGCGCGGAGCTACACGGGAAATGTCGATTTCCTGGCGTTGCAGAACGGCTATCACGGCGCGACCTTCGGGGCGCAATCGATGACCGGTATTGCCGGGTTCCGCCACAACGTGCCGTTGCTGGGTGGGATTCACCATGTGTCTAATCCCGACGCGTATCGGGGCATTCACAGAGACAACGTTGATCTTTATCTCGATGAGATCGACAGAACCATCAAGACGTCAACATCCGGCGCGCTGGCAGGCATGATCATTGAGCCCGTGCAGGGCTATGGCGGTATTGTTCCCATGCTGGATGGATATATCGAAGGTGCGTTTGAGCGGGTTCGCGCCGCCGGTGGAGTCTGTGTCATTGATGAGGTGCAGTCCGGTTTCGGACGGACCGGGGCTAACTTCTGGGGCTTTGAAGCCTCCGACGCCGTGCCGGATATCGTCATCATGGCCAAGGGTATCGGCAACGGTATCCCGCTCGGTGCCGTGGTGGCGAAACGGGGCATCGCCGAGGCCTTGGCCGACAAGTTCTATTTCAATACCTATGGCGCCAATCCGGTGGCCTGTGCTGCCGGGCGGGCTGTGCTACGGGTGATCGCGGCGGAAGGGTTGCAACAGAACGCCGCCCGGGTGGGGGCGGAACTACTGAGCGTCGCCCAGGATGTACAGCAACGCTATGACGCAATTGGCGATGTGCGTGGCCGGGGTTTGATGGTGGCCATGGAACTGGTGAAGGACCGAAAAACCAGAGAACCGGCAACCGATGTGACGGCTGAAATATTCGAAGCATCCCGTGAAAACGGCCTGATCATGAGTAAATCCGGCGCCTATAAAAACGTCCTCAGGATTGTGCCGCCCCTATGTATCAATCATGACGACGTGGGCCGCTTTGCCGACGCTATCGATAGGAGCTTTCAGTCGGTTCTGGATTCGTGAAGGGGATCACTCGTTGATCCACTTTTTGGCGGTATCCTTTTCGTCCGTGGAAAA
>JAJFIE010000432.1 GCA_021775275.1 Rhodospirillales bacterium
CTCCATCTCGTCTACGTCAACGAGCTTTGACATGGTGCCGACCATAAAAGTTGAGAAATTGATGCGGGTCAGCGCCTTGTAGGCGGCAGGCCATTTACGGGGCATCCCGTCCCACGCAGCCTTTTTCAGGTATCCAGCACCCGGGCTGCCACAATCATTGGTCATGTCCGGATTGACGCCCCAGGCCGGATCGGTTTTGCAATCCGCGTGGAACTTCGGGAATTCAATGAATTCTCCGCCATAGAGGGCGTCTGTGAAGTTGGGCGACCAGTTAAACATGACAATGGGAGCTTTTCGTTTGGCTGCTGATTCCAGCTCGGCCCAGAGGGTCGCACCGGCACCGGCATTGACCGTTACGAAATCCATCCCGAGGGACTCAATACGCTTGGTGTCATGTAGCCATTCCACGGGGCCATCGAGATAGCGGCCCTTGGGCGCCGTGTCGGGGGTAGAAAACAACTCCGAACATTTCGCTAACGCTTTGTAGTCAGGCAGGCCAGGGCAAAGATCCGCAACATAGGTCGGATACCACCATTCTTCGCGGGTTTTCGCATCATGGGTGCCAGCGTCAATCAGACCGCCTTTATCCAACGCCGCATTGAATGACGTTGCAAAAGATCCTTCCCATACTTCTAACTCCAGATGCGCATCACCGATCCGCACGGATTCATAGATGGTCTGGCTATCCGTCGGTACGTACTCGACGGTATAGCCCATTTTTTCAAACAGCTGACCGACGACGTTAGACATCACAATCTGGCTCGACCAGTTGTGAGTCGGGATAATGATCGGATCATCGACATCACCAAGTGCTGCCGTGATCATCTGTTCTTGCGCTTGCGCGGGGGTTCCCGTGAATACGGCGGCAGCCATCAGCACGGCGGCTCCCGTTGAATATAGGGTTTTCATCATTCTCATCTGTATCTCCATCAGTTATTGCGCGTTTGCCTTTATGGGCCGTTATTGGTGCGCGGCTCCCTTACCGGAAAGAACGTTACTGATGGTTTGTGAACGACGAACATGCCTTACATGAATTAGTTGTAAAATTTTGTGAAAATATGTTAAAACACCTGAGAAAATGAGCAAAAAAGACTCGGAGAACGGATTTTTGATGACGACCCATCATGTTTTGATTGTCGATGATGATGTGGTGACCCGCGCCAAGCTCGCGGGGTATGTGGAGGCGGCTGGCCATCGTGTAACCGAAGCAGAGGATGGCGACGGCATGCGGAAGGTTCTTGCGCACGACCTTGCTGATTTAGTCCTGCTCGATATCAATCTTCCCGGGGAAGATGGCCTGGACCTGACCCGGGAGCTCCGGAACGGATCCGATGTCGGAATTATTCTTGTTACCGGACGCACCGATGAGGTCGATAGAATTATTGGCCTGGAAATCGGCGCGGACGACTACGTCACCAAGCCGTTCAATCCGCGCGAATTACTGGCGCGTATAAAGTCTGTACTGCGCCGGGTTGGCGGAAGGACAAACGTGGAGCGTCCGGTCAAACGGTTCGCTGGCTGGACGTTCGATACACGAACACGGCGGCTTGTCTCACCGACTGGTGAGCGTACCGGACTGACCCGCGCCGAGTTTGAGTTGTTGAACGCATTTGTCGAACGGCCCAATATTGTGCTTGCCCGTGATCGATTGCTGAATCTCATAACCCACCGTTCATGGGATCCCAGCGACCGCACCGTGGATGTGCTGGTCCGCCGTCTGCGGCGTAAAATCGAACAGGACCCCGGGAACCCGGACATCATCGTCACGGCCCACGGTGAGGGTTACATATTTGCCGCCGAGATCGATGAAAGATGAAGGTCCGATGACGCCATCAACTGGTTCCAGTGGACTCGCAAGGCTGTTCCGGATTCCTCATACAGGGGTTTAAGGCCTTCGAACTGATCTTTAACGCCGGAAGCATCACTGGCGTTTGCGGCGCCTTCCAGACCCTGAACACTGGCTGCAAGGGCCTGCAATCCCAGACTCGTGGCGCTGCCTTTAAGATAATGCGCGGCATAAGCCACACCCGACCAGTCCTCCTTTTCAATGGCTTGTTCGATTTGCGCATATTTTGCCGCTGACGTTTCGAAGAATGACGCCACCATGCGTTGGGTTTTTTCCAGTCCAATGGCCACGAAATCATCCCGCAGGATTGTTGTATCCAAAACGACAACGTCACCGCCGCCCATACCATGAACCTGAACCTGATGGGCAATTGTTGGATGCCGCTTTGCCATCAGGTCGTTCAGCACCTCGGCCAACTTTTCGGGTGACACCGGTTTCCCAATAAACGCATTCAGGTCCGCATCCAGTACGGTCGAAATTTCATTTTGGAAAACATGTGCTGACATGGCGACAATCGGCGTGACGCGGTACGCCTCCCCCGGCAGGGAACGGATTTCCCGGGCTGCCTCGATTCCGTCGATACCGGGCAAGGAAATATCCATGACAACGACATCAAACCGGGTGGCGGCAGCGGCCTTTATTGCCTCCTCGCCGGTTTCCGCGTGATGGACGCTGTGGCCCATCTTTTCCAAAAACGTCTGGGTAACCAGGGCATTGATATCATTGTCCTCGACCAACAGAACGTTGAGCGGTGGCGTGTCTGGAAGCGCTGCCGGGAGATTGAACGCCGTCTGGTTGAGGGCACGCGCGTCACCGTGTCCAAACCGGGCCGTAAACCAGAACAGGCTTCCCTTCCCGGCAGCGCTTTCCACGCCAATATCGCCGCCCATGGCGTCCACGAGACGGCGGCAGATTGCCAATCCCAGACCCGTCCCGCCATACTTTCGCGAAACCTGATCGTTGGCCTGATAAAACGCCTCAAACAATCGCCCCTGACTGCCCGGATCAATGCCGATACCCGTATCGGCAATCTCGAATCGGAGGACGACATCGCCTTCATGCGACTCCGCCACACCGGACACGGAAAGCTGGACCTCGCCATTCTCGGTAAACTTGATTCCGTTCCCGATGAGGTTCAGCAGAACCTGACTGAGCTTTCCGGCGTCGCCCCTTAGAATTCGCGGGAAATCGTCTCCAACCCTCGCACTCAGCGAGATATTTTTCTCCAGAGCGCGAAAACGCATCAGGACCACGATATCGTCGATCAGTTGTTTGAGATCGTACGTCTCGGACGAGATTTGGACCTCCCCGGATTCGATCCGGGAGTAATCCAGAATATCACTCAGGATACCGAGCAACGTCTGGCTGGATGACCGGACCACGGAAAGGCGTCCGCGCTGTTCGTCATTGAGCGGGCTGTCACCGAGAATCCGCAACATCCCGAGAATGCCGTTCATGGGCGTGCGAATTTCATGGCTCATGGCGGCCAGGAACTCTGTCTTGGCGGCGTTGGCGCGCTCTGCACGTTCCCGCGCCTCATCGTGGTTGATGACCTCGTTTTGCAGTTGCTCATTGATGCGCGATAGCTGGGCCGTCCGTTCGGTGACGATCTGTTCCAGTTCGGTTTTGTGGCGACGGAGCTCCGCTTCAGTATGATCGCGTTCTCGCTCCAGTTCGTTTTTGATAATTGCCTGATCACGAAACACCTGCACGGTTGCAGCCATATCGGTCAGCTCGTCATTCCCTTCTGTCGCAACGTGCACACTCATATCACCCTGCGCCAACCGCCCCATGACGGACGCCAGAGAGCGAAGCCGACGGATGACGTTGCGCTGCACATAGAGCCAGATAATCAACCCGGCAACGATCAAAAAGCCGAGTGTCTGAAGCAGCAACGTCACCAGCCCTGCTTCAATGGCATCCGCAGCGCCAAGTGCTGCATCATCCGCGATCCCCTGCGCACGGCCGACCAGATCGAGCACGGTGACACTCAGGGCATCCGACAGCTCGCGACTGCGGTTGCCAAGGATGGCAATTTCAGACTCCATTTCAAGAACTTCCGTGCGCAGCCGGAATACGTTGTTTTCGCCACTGCCGCCCGCTAAAACAAGCCGCTCCATCATTTCCAGGGCCTGACGCTGCCGGACGGGATCGGAGATTCCACGGGTTCGCCGATCCAGAATACGGATATTTTTTTCGAAGGTTGTTTCGATCCACGCAATTTCATCAACAGTCCCTGCGCGGGAAAGCTGGTTCAGTAACAGGCCGGTCTGCGATGCACGGAGTCGCAGCTCGAACATGCGCTCCATCAGATAAAGGTCTTCCTCCAACAAACGATCCAGGGCGTTCATGGACTCATCGATCCGGTCCTGGGCTTCAATGAGTTCATAAAGATTGGAGATCACCGCCGTGGCGCCAGAGGCGGCATTGGACACGAGGGTCTCCGACAGATCGGATAATCCCTGGGCCGCCTCGAGGGAATCACCAATGACCCGCGACAATGCCGCCGATAACCCGATGCGCCGGGCAACCAGGGTGTTTTGCTCCCTGAGTGCAGAAATCAGCGCTTCGGCAGACTGGTCAAGCGAGGCAAGACGTTCATCGTCATAGCCGTATGTTCCTGTACGTTTCAGCGTGGCGCGCAAACCTTCGGCCTGTCGGAACAACGCTTCCGCTTCACGTTGCCGGGTTAGCTGATCTTCCGCATTGATTAGCAGGGGCGCGCGGGCGATGATCTCACTTGAAATTTCCGCGACACTCCGCGCATCGGCCACCGCCGGGATTGCCCGTTCAACGATGGAGGTCTGGGCCTCCTCGACATTATTGAGAATCCACCACCCAACGCCGCCCGAAGCCAGAGAAAGTCCGGCAATACAGACCACGGCCAGAAAAAGGCGACCTGCAATTCCAAATCGTGCAATCATTTTTTCGTCATTACGGCTGTTGACGCTACGCGCAAGCGTATCCCAATATCCCGGGGAAATGAAAAAAAGTTATAAATTGAAATGGGCGGTCGCCTTGCTGGCCACGTTGATGTCTTCAGCGGGGGCATCCGCTGCGGACAATAAACCGTGGCTGTTGGAGACATGGCAAACACCTTACGATTATCAGAGTCCCTCAAGCATCATCCAATATGCGCCCCTTGAACGGGCAACGAAAAAGTGGCGAATTTGTGCATCGTACCCGCACCTGAAGGATTCCTACTGGCTCAGCGTTAACTATGGAATGGTTGATGAAGCACGACATCTCGGCGTCGCACTCCGCGTTGTCGAAGCCGGTGGATATCCCAACGTCGAACGCCAGATTGCCCAGGTAAGAGCATGCGCGAACAGTGCCGATATCCTGGTCTTGGGCACCGTGAGTTTTGATGGCCTGACGGAGACGGTGCTTCAAATCGCAGAACGTATTCCAGTGGTCGCTGTCGTTAATGACATTGCTGATGCGGGCATCAGCGCCAAGACGGGCGTTTCGTGGATTTCCATGGGCCAGAAAATCGGCGCGTATCTTGCCCGCATACATCCCGCAGGATCACCGCCGGTTCGGGTTGCATGGTTTCCCGGTCCTGCCGGATCAGGATGGGTTCCCTTCGTCGAGCAGGGCTTCAAAGGTGCCCTGGTCAACAGTTCCGCCCTTGTGGTGGTGACAAAATATGGCGATACCGGCAAGGAAATCCAGCTCAACCTGATCGAAGAGGCGTTGGAAGAACAGCCCGGTGTGGATTACATCGTCGGTAGCGCGGTCACAGCGGAAGCCGCCGTCGGCGTACTTCGCGCCCGTGGCCTGTCAGGCCGGATTAAAATTCTGTCCGATTATTTTACCCATGCCGTGTACCGGGGCCTGAAACGCGGGCGTATCGTGGCGGCGCCCACGGACTTTCCCGTGAAACAAGGTCGCCTTGGCATCGAACAGGCCGTCCGTGTTCTCGAAGGCAGGCTGACGATGAAACATGCAGGGCCGGCCATTCAATTGGTCGATACGGACACCGTCGATCATATCGGTACGGAAGGGTCACTGGCGCCAGCCACGTTTGCGCCGACTTTTGTGGTTGAGTGACATCGGGCGCAACGCAGATCGGGGTCATGCCGAATTGAAACAATCACGGCTAATAGAATCGGTGCCGGAAAATGGCGGAAGCGGGGAGATTCGAACTCCCGAAGGGCGTAAACCCTTGCTGGTTTTCAAGACCAGTGCATTCAACCACTCTGCCACGCTTCCTGAGACGGTTGCCAAAGACAGAAGTCTGAGCAAGACCATCGGATATCGCCGCATTCCCCAAGGCCTGATCAAACGGGGTTGAATCAACACGAAAGGGCGACGACGCCCTCTCTTATCCTCCCTGAATATTACTGGCAAGGAGACTTTCTGATTTCCGGTTTTCGCCTGCCGTCACATAAAAAAGATTCCCAAAACGAAAACAACCGTCAATCCGGTTACCAAACCGAGAGAAACCCCGAAAATACTCTTTGCTACGACGTCGTTCATGGCGGAATTCTTTGTATCTGTTGATTTGATACAGAAAACACCGCAATCACCATGCCAAATTGCGGGGCCACGTTCACAATGCTTATGCCGGGATTATGCCAGGGCTGTGCCGGGAACTATCTCTTGCTTAAGTAAAGCCGGATTTGCGCCTGTGCCACCGCAGCGACAACCAATGCGCAACCGATCAGCTGTTCCATGCGCGGCTCGATGCCGAACATCATGGCGATGACGATGGCCACAGCCGGGATCAGGTTCAGAAACATGGTGGCGATGACCACGCCGATGCGCCCGACACTGACATTCCACAGAAAAGTCCCGAGAATACTGGTGGCGAGGCTGGTCCACAGGAACAATCCCCACCCCCTGGCGTCCGGCATCCGGGCGGGGAGTGCTTCCAAGCCAAGGGCGAGCAGGATCGCTGCGACAAACATGATCATCGGCGTCGCCGCGGCAAAACTCAACGCCGTCCTGCGTAACTGCGACATGCCGTTAAACCAGCGTTGCATGAGGGTGGAATACAGCGGCCACAGAAAAACACAGACCACCATGAAGATTTCGCCACCCTCGAAATGAAAGGCGTCACCACCCTTCATCAGGGCCGCGATATCTGCATCGGCGATGATGCCACCGATGACCACGACAGGGATCGCCGTCAAGACGGCATTCGGTGGATTTTGTCCCGTCAGAAAACGATTGATCAGGCTGGCGCTGACAGGTCCCGCCGCGCCAATGACGGCGATGGTGATGGGATTGGAAAGCCGGATCGCAATGGTCAGAAATGCGCTAAACAGCGCCAGAATGCCGCCCAGGATGAGAACCTGTCGCCACGGTATTTTCCCCCGCCCCAGAAACCCGCCTTCGGCGATTCTCAGCCAGACGGCGAAAACAGCGGTGGTCAGCATGAAGCGGGCGGCGACAAGCGTGATGGGATCCCACTCTTTTAGCAACTCGTTGAGAATGGGCGCTGTGGAGCCCCATGCAATCACCGTCAGGAACAGGCTCAGGTTGGCGACTAACACGGCGTTGTTCTCCCGCCCGGCAGGCTTAAGGACCTCTGCCTAACCGGCATCCAGATCACCGGTCAATTCGCGCAACCTGAATTTCTGTATCTTGCCGGTGGATGTCTTTGGCAGGCTGCCAAAAACCACATAACGCGGGCATTTGTAATGCGCCAGATTATCGCGGCAAAAGGCGATGATCTCGTCTTCGCTGACGTTTTCGCCGTCTTTCA
Source organism: Rhodospirillales bacterium (assembly GCA_021775275.1). Classification (GTDB taxonomy): domain Bacteria; phylum Pseudomonadota; class Alphaproteobacteria; order Rhodospirillales; family Casp-alpha2; genus JAJFIE01. Next base: position 7,560 of record JAJFIE010000432.1, read on the forward strand.
ACTCGACAAATGCGCACGGTGTTTCACCCCATTTTTCGTCCGCCTTGGCGACCACGGCTGCGGCCATGACGGCTGGATGTCTATAGAGAACGCTTTCAACCTCGATGGAGGAAATATTTTCGCCACCGGAGATGATGATGTCCTTGGACCGGTCTTTAAGCTGGATATAGCCGTCGGGATGCCACACACCCAGATCGCCCGAGTGGAACCAGCCACCGGCAAAGGCCTCCTCAGTCGCCTGCGGGTTCTTCAGATAACCTTTCATGACGACATTGCCGCGAAAGAACACCTCGCCCATGGGTTCCCCGTCTTTGGGTACAGGCTCCAGCGTTTCGGGGTCGGCCACCATCAGATCATCCAGCTCATGGTAGGGCACACCCTGACGGGACTTCATAAGCGCCCGTTCTTCGCTCGGCAGCGCATCCCAATCGGACTTCCACGCACAAACAACCGCCGGCCCGTAGGTCTCTGTCAGGCCGTAGACATGCACGACTCTGAAGCCCTCATTTTCCATGGCTTCCAGGATTGCCGCCGG
>JAJFIE010000433.1 GCA_021775275.1 Rhodospirillales bacterium
CTGACCTGATTGCGGATGGTGATGGCGAGTTGGTGTTGGACGGTCCGGTTTCGGATGACCTCGATCAGGTCATCATCTTTCAGAACACCACAACTGGCCAGGATCGGATAGGCGACATCCGCCTCATCGGATGCCAGCTCCAGCGCCAACTCACGGGGCACATCCTCACGGGGGGCAAGTTTTTGGCTCAACATCTTGCGGATGGCAACTTCGCACTGATTTACAAGTTGGCGTAAAATCTCGTACATCAGTGCCCGTTCGCGATCTGACAGTTCTTTGTGCCCGTCCGAAAACAGGTCGCTAACAGCGTCACTCAAGGCTCGCCGACCATCGGTCGAGCGATCACGAGCCAGTTTCAACAGGTCATGTGCTTCCACGGCTGTGGTTTTCCTCAGTTATTCGAGATGTCAAGCAAAGTTAAAATCCGACACTTCTCTGCGTTGATGGGGGCGGTTGCTGTCATTAAATCCAAAAATACTACGCCAGTTTCTTCACAACAACACAAGATACAAATGTATGATCGGGTATGCGGCTGATCACGCCGGGTTATCTCGGCGTTCGTGACGGCTTGTTTTGCGGGGCAAAAACACTGAAACACGACAGGTGTTTGGCACTGTGCACCAAATATGGTAGCACACCCTTGCCAAATGGATTGCATTGCGGCAATCCGGTGAGCCAGTTCGGAGATAACATAGGTTTTTTCGCATGAAAATTGCTATCCCTAAGGAACGTCGATCAGGTGAAACCCGTGTTGCGGGTTCGCCGGATGTGGTCAGCAAACTAGTCACCCTTGGTTTTGACGTGGTGGTCGAGAAGGGTGCCGGAATTCAGGCAAACTTCACCGATGAGGCGTTCAGAAATGCCGGCGCGACCATCGCCAAGGACTTGGGCACAGCGCTGAAGGGCGCTGACATTGTCTTCAAAATTCAGGGCCCCATAACCTCGGGGGCGCATGAGGAACTGTCGAAATTCGGCAAGGGAACCATGTTGATGGCCAGTCTGTCGGCCATGACAAATGGTAGTGAAATGGCAGCCTGCGCCAAAGCCGGTATCACCGCCTTCGCTATGGAATTAATGCCGAGGATTACCCGTGCCCAGAGCATGGATATCCTGTCATCGCAATCCAATCTGGCGGGGTATCGGGCGGTTATTGATGGCGCCCACGAATTTGGTCGCGCTTTTCCCATGATGATGACTGCAGCAGGCACCGTTGCCCCGGCCAAGGTGTTCATTATGGGGGTCGGCGTTGCTGGTTTGCAGGCCATCGCCACGGCCAAACGCCTCGGCGCTGTGGTCACGGCGACGGATGTGCGGCCCGCCACAAAAGAGCAGGTCGAAAGCCTTGGCGGCAAGTTCCTGGTCGTCGATCCCGAGATGGAAAAGGATGCGCAGACCGAGGGTGGTTACGCCAAGGAAATGCCGCCTGAATATTTCGAAAAACAAAAAGTCGTGGTGGCGGAACATATCAAGAAGCAGGATATCGTTATCACCACGGCGTTAATTCCGGGCCGCGCCGCGCCACGACTGATCACCAGGGAAATGGTTCAATCCATGCATCCCGGCGCTGTCATCGTTGATCTGGCTGTTGAGGCTGGGGGTAACTGTGAAGGCTCGAAACCGGGCAGCATCGTCGACGTGGGCGGGGTCAAGATCGTCGGACACGATAATGTCCCGGGCCGGGTGCCCGAAGACGCCAGCGCCTTGTTCGCCAGGAATCTGATGAACTTCCTCTCACCCCATGTTGACAAGGAAACAAAAGCCGTTTCCATCGATTGGGATGATGAAACCGTCAAAGGCACGCTGGTGACGCGTGATGGCGCAATCGTCCACGACCGGGTGAAGGAAGCAATAGGTAAGGTAAAGCCTGCGCGCAAACCTGCTGCACCGAAGCCAAAAAAGGCAGTAAAGAAAGCTGATCCACAATCTGATAAAGCCGCCGATGGTGCGGCTGCCAAAGGAAATTAACTCATGGACCCGGCAACCATTCAACAACAGGCAATCGATCTGGTGGGCGAAGCCGCCGAGTTGCTTGCCAAAACCGAGGAACTCGCCACGGCCGCTTCTCAAGCTGCGGCGCAGGCATCGTCCGCCATGGCTGGCGGCGATCCGTTTCTGGGCTTGTTCACCATCTTCGTGCTGGCGTGTTTCATTGGCTACTACGTGGTCTGGAGCGTCACACCTGCCCTGCATTCCCCGCTGATGGGTGTTACCAACGCCATTTCATCGGTGATTATTGTTGGTGGATTACTGGCGGTGGGACCAGCCGGTGATCTGGATTTCTCCAAGGTTATGGGTTTCATGGCCGTGACCCTTGCATCGGTCAATATTTTCGGTGGCTTCATTGTCACCCACCGCATGCTCAGCATGTTCAAGAAAAAGAAATAGGGGCGTATTATGGAAGCTAACTTTACCGGTTACGCGTACCTGATCGCGTCTGTCTGTTTCATCCTGGCTCTGCGTGGTCTGAGCTCGCCGGAAACCGCCCGTCGGGGTAACCTGCTCGGCATCACCGGCATGGTCATTGCCGTGGTCACGACCTTGATGGATCCTGGCGTGCTGAGTTATTCCATGATCATTCTGGGTATTCTGATCGGTGGTTCCATCGGTACCGTCGTGGCTCTGAAAATCAAGATGACGGCATTGCCGCAACTTGTAGCGGCGTTTCATTCGCTGGTCGGTATGGCGGCTGTGTTTGTGGCCACGGCGGCATTCTTCAATCCGTCGGCCTACGGCATCGGCGCACCGGGAGACATTGCTACAGGCAGTATGATCGAGTTGTCTCTCGGTGCTGTCATTGGCGCCATTACCTTCTCGGGATCGTTGATCGCCTTTGCCAAGCTTCAAGGCGTCATGAGCGGTTCGCCGATCACGTTTAAGGGCCAGCATATGCTGAACGCCCTGATCGCTGCCGCCATCGTCATCGGTGTTATCATCATGGTATCGTCGCAGACGGCTAGCGCGTACTGGCTGGTTGTGTTGTTGGCGTTCGCCATCGGCTTCACCCTGATCATTCCCATCGGTGGCGCCGATATGCCGGTCGTTGTGTCCATGCTGAATTCGTACTCAGGCTGGGCCGCATGTGGCATCGGCTTTACGTTGTCCAACCCGGCGCTGATCGTTACCGGTGCGCTTGTCGGCTCATCCGGTGCGATCCTCAGCTACATCATGTGTAAGGGCATGAACCGTTCCATCGTTAACGTGCTGCTGGGCGGCTTCGGTGGCGATGCTGCTACGGGACCGGCGGCGGATATGGGTGACAAGACGGTACGGTCGGGCGCTGGCGCCGATGCGGCCTTCATCATGAAGAACGCGTCCAAGGTCATCATTGTGCCCGGTTATGGCATGGCGGTATCACAGGCCCAGCATGCGCTCCGGGAAATGGCCGACGTGCTGAAGGCGGAGGGCGTTGATGTCAAATACGCCATTCACCCCGTGGCCGGCCGGATGCCCGGTCATATGAATGTGTTGCTGGCGGAAGCCAACATCCCCTATGACGAAGTGTTTGAACTGGAGGAAATCAATCACGAGTTCTCCACCGCAGATGTGGCCTTTGTCATTGGCGCCAACGACGTGACCAACCCGGTGGCCAAAACGGACCCGACCAGCCCCATCGCGGGCATGCCGATCCTGGATGTGGAGAAGGCTGGCACGGTGCTGTTCGTCAAACGCAGCCTGTCGGCAGGGTATGCCGGCGTTGACAATCCGCTGTTCTATGCTGATAGCACGATGATGCTGTTTGGCGACGCCAAGACCATGACCGAGGAAATCGTTCAGGGCCTCGCCTGACCGGCTTCATTGGGCACAGAAAATATAAAAGGGCGGTCGTTATGGCCGCCCTTTTTAATGTGCCGACGTTCTGTGGGTTTCTACCAGACGATATAACAGGGGCAGATAATGCTCGAAAGGTCGGGTATCACCCCCTGCAATCTTTCCAGCGTCATCCCACATGCGGACCTGGAGAATGGCATCGAGATTTACTTGTTTGCTAAAGACGGCGACTTCTGCATCCGTCATGGGGCCGCCCTGTAGATTAAGCGAATGTACCGATGCCTCTGACAGGCGCGCAAAATAATCGGAGTTCGTGGCGCAGAGATAGCGTTTCGCCGCCACATGGTGACGCACGCAGTCCACCACTACAGCCGGGAAATAGGGAGCGAGGAGGGCGGCGCCGGTGTCCTCGTGATGGTTATCGATACCACGTTCCAGGGCGTCTTCCGGAAATTCATCTGAATAATGGCCGATATCATGCAACAGGACCGCAGCCACCATGTCATCATCCGCGCCCAGTTGTTCGGCGATGTAGGCGCCCTGTAGCATGTGTTGGGACATGGTGACCTCTTCGCCCAGATAAGAGTCCGCACCACGGCGGTGGAACACATCGGCAATGATGTCGACAATAGTTTCACAGTTCAATTCGCTGGCAATGCTCATAGCCGGGAGGCCTGCATGATGGGTGATGGTAGCAGTGAACGCTGAATTATCCGTCCAGACAACACAAAACGGCGTGCACCTGAAGCGGTGACGCCGTTTGGATTTTCCTGACCAATCCTCAGACTGGCAGGGTCTAGAAGCCTTCTCGTTCGATACGCTTGCGCTCCAGCTTACGGGCGCGGCGCACAGCTTCTGCCTTCTCACGAGCCCGCTTTTCAGAGGGTTTCTCGTAGGAGCGCCGAAGCTTCATCTCACGAAAGATACCTTCACGCTGCATTTTCTTTTTCAGAACTTTCAGCGCCTGATCGACATTATTATCGCGAACCGAAACTTGCACGTTAATCAATCTCTCATCATGTTAGGGGACATACGTCGCGTCCCGTTTCTTTAAGGTTGCGGCTTCTACCATACGAATACCGGGTTGGGAAGGCCCCAACACATAAAAATGTGAGGAAATTGTGACAAACCCGAAGGACCTGAAATCTTGGCTTTATTGAAAATCGCCCGTATGGGCCACCCGATTTTGTCTTCGATGGCTGATCCGGTGGATGATCCGACCGATCCGGCCATCGCTGTGCTGGTCA
>JAJFIE010000434.1 GCA_021775275.1 Rhodospirillales bacterium
TGGTTTATGGCGCGGTGGAAACAGAAAAAATGACGGCAAAGGGTTATTGACCGCGAGATCTTGTGATTTGGCCTGTATTCTGGCGATTGATGGAAGCCGCCTTCACCATGACATAAACCACCTTGCCCGGGACAAGGCCCAGGTCTTTGATGGAGCGGCGGGTAATCCGCGCGATGATAGGCACACCGATATCAACCAGAATATCCGCCTGGGATGGAATGCCGTCGCGCTCGATTTCCCGAATTTCACCCTGAAAAACGTTCAGAATACTCGTGGCCGCTGGTTTCTCGGTCGCCACAGAGATATCCCGTGCCTTGACTCGCAACCGAACATTTGCGCCAACCCGGTGATCAACCCTTGGAACTGTAAATATGCCGGCAGGACACGAAAGTTCCGATAAATCGTTCTGTTCGTCGTGTCTGGCGACCGATGTCATAATGACGGCGCCAGCCTCGTAACGACCCGTCAATGGGCGAAGGTCAAGGCGTGACATGACCTCTTCCACATTACCACTGGTGGCGATTTTCCCGTCGGACATAATGGCGATTGTATCCGCCAGGCGAATGACTTCGTCCAGCGCATGACTGACATAGACAATGGGGATGCCCACCTCATCACGAAGACGTTCGATAAACGGCAGAATTTCAGCTTTATGTGGCGCATCCAGCGATGCCAGTGGCTCATCCATCAACAACAGGTTGGGATTGGATAACAGCGCGCGTCCGATGGCGACGCGCTGTTTTTCACCACCCGATAACGTCGTCGGACGTCTGCCCAGGAGGTGAGACACCGACAAAAGATCAATGATATCACTCAGGTTATGCTGGCGCAGTGCCGCTGGCACCCGCGCCAGGCCGTAGCTCAGGTTTTTCTCGACGGTCATGTGGGGAAACAGCCGCGAATCCTGGAACACATAACCGATGCGGCGTTTTTCCGGGGGAAGGTTGATATGTTTCGATGAATCGAACAATACAGTATCATCGATCCGCACATGACCACACTGCGGCGTCTCCAGTCCGGCCAGTATGTTGACCAGCGTTGTCTTGCCACACCCTGATCGCCCAAACAGCGCCGTGATGCCGGTTTCGGCTTTCAAATCAACGGACAGATTGAAATCACCAAGCTGGTGTTGGACCGCGACATCAAGCATGGCTCATGCCCTCAGGCGACGCGACAGGCGTCTGGCGAGGAATTCGGACGCGAGTAAAGCGATAAACGACAGGGCGACGGCTGCGATCACCAGTCGAAATGCGCCGCTCTCGCCACCCGGGGTATTAATCAATGCATAGAGCGCCAGCGGCATTGTCTGGGTTTCACCGGGGATATTGGATACGAACGCCACCGTCGCGCCAAATTCTCCCAGGCTCCGGGCAAACGCCAGCAGGCATCCGGTCAAGAGCCCGGGCGCCGTCAATGGCAGGGTTACCGTCAGAAATACGTGCAACGGACCCGCGCCGAGGGTTCGAGCAGCCTGCTCAAGGCCCGGCTCGATACTTTCCATGGACAAACGGATTGCCCGAACCATCAGGGGAAATGCCATCACCGCGCCCGCAACCGCTGCGCCCTGCCAGGAGAAAGCAATGGAAATGCCCAACGTATCGTTCAGGAAACTACCCAAAACCCCGCGCCGCCCGAATGTGATCAGCAGAATGTAACCGACAACGACAGGGGGCAGGATAAGGGGCAGGTGCACGATGGCGTCAAGAATGGTGCGTCCGGGAAAGTTAAATCGCGCCAGGACCCACGCTACCAGAATGCCCAGCGGTAGACTTGCAACCACAGCGACGAAGGATACCTGCAGGCTCAGGGCTATCGCATCTGTTTCCATGGGGCTCAGGAAATTCAAGTTTTGCATCCAGTTACAGTGTGCCGGAGACGCTATGGCGTTGGCGGCAAAAAGCCAAATTCTTTAAACACGTTTTCCGCTTCCGGGGACACAAGAAACGCAAGAAACAGCCTTGCCGCCCGGGCGCCATCCCCGCCGATGATCCCCGCCATATACTGAATGGGTGCGTGTGCGGTTGCAGGAAAAAGGCCAATGAGGCGTGCATTCGGAGAAAACCCAAGGTCGCTGGTATAAACAAATCCGCCGGCGACTTCGCCCCGATCAATGTTCGCCATGACGGAACGGACGTTTGGCATGGGAATCAGGCGTTTCTCAATACCCTGCCACAAATCCAGGCTTTGCAGCGCCTGACGGGTATAGATACCGGCCGGGACGTGGTCGGGGTTTCCGATGCCAAAAGGGAGGTCCGGTGCGACTGTAGCCAGAGGGTAGTCGCCAGACAAAACTCCCCCGGTTACGGGCGGAAACGAAACACCTGGCGCGCCCGCCAGCGCGAGACGATTCCCGGCGATGATGGTTCTGCTATCCGGGGCAATCATGCCTGCATCAATGACATCATCCATCCATGCTGTATTTGCCGAAATGAAGACATCTGCCGGTGCGCCATCCTTTATCTGCCGCGCCAACACGGACGTCGCTGCGAACGAAACAACGACACCCTGATCGTGTTTGTTTTCGAATAACCGGCTTAGCTTGGTAACGACGTTGGTCAGACTGGATGCGGCAAAAATTACAAGCGGTTCGCCAGCGCGCGACTCAGCAGGAATCCCCCCCAAGCACAGGGCCAGCAATGCAATACTCACAGGATGTTTGAAAAACTTTCTCATGGGCCCGGACTATATCGGCTGGCGACTTTGCTGCAAGACCACAAGATTTAGATTCTCCTGCTGCTGTGCCGGTGGGCGCTAATGAATTCTTAATAAAATCATCGCATCTATTATCGATTCGCACTGAATGAAGGAGGTTAGAATGACCCTTCACAAGAGAACTGCGGCTATGGAATCTGAAATGATTCATCCCATAGTGCCCAATGATCACCGTGAGGAAAACAGGTCGAACAAGCCGACCCTGCGGTTTGACTTCGAGGGTTACTCACATCGTGCCGTTGACTGGAGCCTGGATGGGTTTCGGGTACAGTGGCACAAACTGGGGAGCCTGAGGGAAGGCGATACATTCGTCATCCGTGGGATGGCCTATGGCGAACTTGAGGCTGCACCGGTTTTCCTGCGGGCGGAAGTGTTGCGCATTGGTCAGGGACAACTGGCTGCCCGCTTCCTTGATTTGAATGTCCGTGGACGACGCCTTTTCAACGATTTTATGGCCCGGTGGGCAATCTTTGAGTTGGCCGCGGACGTCGCCTGAATGTTTAGTCCCTGGACCCGTTTTTGCTGTAAAGCGTTGCCGGATCGATCTCTACGTCCGCAATCGATGTCAATTCGCCATTTCGCACGGCATTAAAGAAGCAGGACCGTCGCCCCGTATGACAAGCGACGCCGGATTGGTCGACTGACACGAGAACGGTGTCAGCATCACAATCCCACCGCAGATCGATCAGTTTCTGCACCTGCCCGGATGTCTCGCCTTTGCGCCACAAGGCCGTACGCGAACGCGACCAGTAACACACCTGACCCGTTGACAGGGTTTCACGCAGGGCATCTGCGTTCATCCACGCCATCATGAGAATTTCACCGGTATCGTATTGCTGGGCAATGGCAGGGATCAGCCCGTCACCATTAAATGCAATGGCGGCAATGATCTGTTCAATAACGTCCCTGGTATAATCAGGTGCTGATTGCTCATTCATCACGATGTTCCACTGAAATCCACTGAGAACTGGAAATGTTATACTATAACGTTTAGATTCGGTGCCGATTTCATAGCCCGGTACAATAGCCCGCTACACCGGCACCCTTAAACGTCTTGTGTAGGCACATACATGGCTTCCCCATTCCCACGCAAGGTTCATGATCATCAGGTCTGCATCAAAAGTGCTCTTGGTGATGCCGATATTCTCTGCCGAAGCCGGGGAGTTCGACTAACCCCGGCCCGCCAAAGGGTACTGGAAATTGTCTGGCGTCAGCACAAACCGACAGGTGCTTATCAAATTCTGGATATCCTCCGGGCAGAAGGAAACAAGGCGGAACCACCGACGGTATACAGGGCGCTGGAATTTCTCATGCAGAATGGATTGGTCCACCGTATTCAATCGCTGAATGCCTTTGTCGGGTGTTGTTACCCGAGTGAACAACATGACGGCATATTTCTGATCTGTCGGTCTTGCGGGATCGCGGGCGAGATTCCGTCAATGGCGGTAAATGACGTCGTTATGGATGTCGCCGACAGCAACGGTTTTTCCCTGTCAAGTATCAGTCTGGAGGCAGTCGGAGAGTGCCCCGAGTGCCGGAAACCAATTCAGGAACATCACTGATGGGTAATTCCTATCAAACCGGGGAGATCCTTGCAGAAGCTGAAAACGTGGATTTTCATATCGCAGGTCGACGCGTCATTGAATCCGTTTCGGCGCAAATTCACCGGCATGAAATTCTGACTCTCATTGGCCCCAACGGTTCGGGCAAGACCACCTTTATCCGATTGTTGCTTGGACTGATCGCGCCATCTTCCGGCGCCGTCAAACGCAAGCAGGGATTAATGGTCGGTTATGTGCCTCAAAAACTGCACATTGAACCTTCTTTGCCCTTGACCGTTGCGAGGTTCCTGAAATTTGGCGTATCCCGTGGGCCCAATCGTCAAATCGGTCGACGGGCTGCGGTGCTGGAGGAAGTCGGTGCGCCAAACCTGATGGACAACAGTATCCATAATTTATCCGGTGGTGAGTTGCAGCGGGTGATGCTGGCTCGCGCCCTGCTGCGCGATCCGGAATTGTTGGTGCTGG
>JAJFIE010000435.1 GCA_021775275.1 Rhodospirillales bacterium
ATCTTGTCGATGTTGAAGTGAATAGCCGGATCGAGATAGCTGTTCATTTTATCCTGAATAAAACGCGGGTTCCTGCGCTCTGCCAGCAAAGACAAGCCCTCGGCCAGCAACATATTCCTGAACCGCACGATCTGCTCGCGCTGTTGCACCTTGTCGGCCACAGGCAACAGAAACAGGCGGGCGAACAGCACACCATAAAGCGTCGTCGCCAGCGCCACAGCTAGCCCTTGCCCTAGCGCGCTGGGGTCGCCGCCCATACTGTCGAGCATGATAATCAACCCGACCAGTGTGCCGATCATGCCAAATGCAGGCGCTGCCGACCCCATATTCCGGAGGATCGCGACCTGAATGGTGTTTCGTCCGTACGTGGTCTCGATGGTATTTGATAAAATGGCCCGCACCTCATCACCGGTGTATCCGCTGACCACCATATCAACGCCAAATTTCAGGAACCGGTCACCGCGCACGGATTTCTTTGCTTCGCCTTCCAGCGCCGGCAATCCGTTTTTCTGAACCGTGTAGGCCCACTTGATAATCCGGCCAACCTCGGTCTTCAGGACGTTGCGGCCAATTTTTGGTGAAAAGAAAATTCGATAAATAAGCTTGAGCGACAGAATGACATAACGCGGCTCATAGGAAATAAACGTCGCCGCCAGCGTTCCACCGACCACCATAACAAAGCTCGATAGACTGACGAAAATCATGTAGTTGTCAGTAGCCGTTCCGATCGCTCCCAGGAACAGGCCCAAGGCAAGGATCAAACCGACGATGGTTGCAATCGACATTTATGAACCTCTATCTCTCTCAAGGCCGTCGTCTCGACGTTTATACACACACGAATCGAATCACCGAAGCAAGTATAGTTAATGGCTAAGGTATTGCAAAAACCTTAAAAACGCCGCTAGCCGGGACCAATTTCCTGGGGGAGGAATAACGATCAGCGTTCGCGGAAAGCCTCATGCTTCAATTTCAGGACCGGTTTCACCAGATATTCCATAACCGACCGGGTGCCTGTGCGGATATCAACACTGGCCTGCATACCGGGGGTAATAGGCAGGTCACCTTCCTCCAGCCCCAGATAAGAACGTTCGGTTTCAATAATCACCCGAAAATAGGGTTCGCCATTCTCATCCGTACTGGAATCCGGCGCCAACTGAACCACAGTTCCCTCGAGTCCGCCGTACCGGGCAAAATCGTAGGTTGATATCTTTACCATGGCGCGTTGACCCAACTCTACATAACCGCGATCAGTGGGATTGAGACGGGCCTCGACCACCAGCAACTCGCCCGTGGGAACGATTTCCATAATTGGCTCACCGGCGCGAACCACACCGCCGACCGAGTTGTAGACCATATTCTGAATGATGCCGTCCGCCGGGCTCTTGATTTCCGCGCGCACACCCTGTTGGCTGGCCTGGATCAGCAATTCCGATACCCTGGCGATGTTCTGTTGGCTATCACTCAACTCTTCCTTGGCTTCGCGGCGGAAACGACGCTCGGCTTCGGTGACACGTTCCTGTGATTCCGCTATGGCGGCGCGGGCGCGGGGGATAGCGGGCGTCAGGGAATTCAACTCGCCTTCAAGACTTTCAACTGCGGCCTCCAGTTCAAGATGTTCAATGCGCGCTGTCAGGCCTTCAGAAAGCAATGATGCCGAAATCGTGAACCGCTCACGCGCGATCTTCAGATTCTTGGCGATGGCCTTGCGCTGCGCCTCAAGCTCATCAACCTCCAGTTTCTTCTGGTTAACCTGTTCGCGCAGAATGCCCAGAGAAGATTCGAATTCGCTGCCGCGAGCCTCATAGGTCTGGCGCTGGGCGATCACCATGTCGGGACGGCGTTCCGCAGCATCCGGCGGAAACTCCAACGGGTTACCCGTTGACTCTGCTTCCAGACGAGCCGCCGACAAAACAGCGCTATCCATCCGGACCTGAAGTTCTTCGAGATTGGTGCCGCCGGACCCCAGATCAAGTTGCAGCAGTGGTTGGCCTTCCTTGACCAGATCGCCGTCCTTGACGAATAACTCTTCGATGATGCCGCCTTCCAGATGTTGCACAACCTTGACTTTGCCCAAGGGTACGATCTCGCCGGTCGCTATGGTGAACTCTTCGAGTTCTGAGAAGTAGGCCCACACCATCATTGAGACCATCAGGATCATCACCGGCCAGGCGACGACCCGCCAGGTGGGAACCGGGTGACTCCAGAGCAGTTGATCCAGCGGCGGACGTTCTGCGGTTGGTCCTGTATCTGCAAGGGCCATGATTGCGTTCCTGATGCCGTCACAATTTATTATGGCACAAATTACTGTGGTCGGGGCGGATCTTCGCGATCCGTCGACAATGAATGTAGCGCATCTGCATAGGGATCGTCGTCATCTTCATTTGAAGATGACCTGGAAGGTGTCGCAGGCGGTGTAACGGGTGGTGTTAAAGGATCACGGTCCGCGATTGGTGCTTGCGGGGGCGCCGATGGTTCTTCCGGACGTGGTTCTGGTGTCGGTTCGGGTGGTGGCGTCGGGGGCGAGACATTCGCCTCTTCGGCGACACTACGTTCAACAGCTCTTTTGACCGGCTTGATCTTCGCAAGCGCCTGTGGTTGTGCCGGGGGTTGCGCCGGAGGTTGTGGAGGCTCCGACGTCTCCACGGGCGGTGAGGCCGCCGGTTTCACCGCCGGTTTAACACCGGGTTTCGGGGCTGGCCTGCCAAGCGGCTTTATGCCGGATTTAGCTGCGGGTTTGAGCGCAGGTTTCACAGCAGGTTTCGCCACGGGCTTGGGAGACGCGGCCTTCGCAGCGGGCACAGCCGGTTTCACCGGAGTTGGTTTAGCCGGAGTTGGTTTGGTTGCGGCCGGCGTCGTGGGCGTTGGAGCAGTCGGAGCCGGTGTAGGCGCAGGCTTTGCCGGTGGCGAACTACTCAGTGCTGCGGGCCGAGGCAACGGCGCTTTCGCCGTGGCGATCTTGGTCGGAGCCGCCTCCGGTGTGGTTGCTGGTGGAGGCGGCGGGGACGTTGGGGGTAACGGTGGGGGTTTGTCCGGTGGCTCCGGCGGTTTCGATGCTGCGCCGCCAAACAGACGCGGCAAAATATCCTTAGCCGGTCCGGCCAGGGCAATCTTGCCTTTATCCAGCGCTATCAGATTATCGCACGCGGCCAGCAGGATCGGGCTATGGGTAACAATGATAACCGTATGGTTTTTGCTAAGCTCTTTCAGAGTTTCACGCAGATCCTGTTCGGCATGACGATCCAGACTACTGGATGGCTCGTCCAGCATCAGGGCGGAAGGTTCACCGATCAACGCCCGCGCGATGGCGATGCGTTGGCGCTGTCCGCCGGAAAGGCGCTGACCCGCTTCGCCGATATCCGAGCCATAACCATCGGGAAGATCGATAATGAACTCGTGCACGCCCGCCGCCTTGGATGCCTTGACGATTTCTTCGTCCGATGCATCGGGATGGCGATTGGTGATGTTGTCGCGCACGGTTCCCGCAAACAACGTGCTTTCCTGTGGCACATAGCCCATCCACCGGGCCAGCTCGGCTCGCGAGAACTGGCTGATATCCGCCCCATCGAGCAAAACCCGGCCATTGCTGGG
>JAJFIE010000436.1 GCA_021775275.1 Rhodospirillales bacterium
GGGGTCCCGTGGTCTTGCCATCCATCACACCGGAAAGAATCTCGACTGTGTCGCTTTCCTTGCGTTGGGTGGTATGACGCGATTGTCCCGGTTTGCGTTGATTGAGAAATTTCTGGATGTCGTCGGCGCCGAGCGGGATCAGCGGCGGCACGCCATCGACCACACAGCCGATGGCCGGGCCATGGCTTTCACCGAAGGTTGTTACGCGGAACAGGTGGCCGAAGGAATTATCTGTCATGAGTTGCCATTAATAGATTTTCAGACGACTGAAATATCAGGTGCATCAACGGCTTTCATGCCGACAATATTATAACCGCAATCCACATGATGGGTTTCACCGGTCACGCCGCTGGACAAATCGGATAGCAGATAAACGCCTGCGCCGCCAATATCGTCCATGTTCACATTCCGCCGCAGGGGTGAATTGTATTCATTCCATTTGAGGATATAGCGGAAATCACCAATGCCTGATGCCGCCAGCGTCTTCATGGGCCCAGCCGACAGGCTGTTGACCCGAATGCCGTCCTTGCCCATATCCTCGGCCAGGTAGCGCACACTGGCTTCCAGTGCCGCTTTGGCGACGCCCATGACATTGTAATGGGGCATGACCCGCTCGGCGCCGAAATAGGTCAACGTCAACAGACTGCCGCCAGCATTCATCAGGGGGGCTGCGCGTTGGCAAACCGCAGTGAAGGAATAGCACGAGATATTCATGGTCGCCTGAAAGTTCTCTGCCGACGTGTCCAGATAACGCCCTTTCAATTCCTCTTTGTCGGAGAATGCGATGGCGTGAACAACAAAATCCAAGCCGCCCCAGGCCTCTTTTACACTCGCAAACGTTGCATCCAGACTGGTGACATCGGTGACATCACAGGGGATCACCATGGATGAGCCGACAGATTCCGCCAATGGCGAAACGCGTTTCAACAGGGCGTCGCCTTGATAGGTAAAGGCCAGTTCGGCGCCCTGTTCACTGGCCGCCCTGGCAATTCCCCAGGCAATGGAGCGGTCATTGGCGACGCCCATAATCAGCCCTTTTTTACCGTGCATCAAAGGCGCTGTGGTGGTCATTGGCGATGATCCTTTTTTATTATCCTGTATTGGCGGACGATATAGACAGAGTGGCGTCCGCTTCCCCACTGGATGACATTTTTAACAATTTACACTGCGAGGCAACAATGGGGAAGCTTCGCGTCAAATAATCTGCTAGTCGGAATTCGCGGCGGGCTTTCGTACCTTATGGGTTGAGCCCGCTTTCCATGACCGGATGAATTTTGTCAACTCGGGATCGCCCTTGTCCGGTAACATAACCTGTATGCGGATCAATTGATCACCGCGCTTGCCATTTTCCCGGGGCATTCCCTTGCCGCGTAACTTGAGGACTGTACCGCTATCCGCATTGGCGGGAACCGTGACGTTCACAGGACCATCAACGGTCGGGGCTTCCACGCGTCCGCCCAGAACTGCCTCGGCGAGGTTGACAGGTAAATCCACAAGAATATTGTCATCGTCGACAACAAACTGGTCATGATCATCGACGAGAATTTCCACCAGTGCATCACCATCGTTGCCACCACCGACACCCCCCATGCCCTGGCCTTTAAGGCGTAACGTCTGTTTATGGCGGGTGCCGGGAGGAATGCTGACGCGAAGGCGTTTGCCATTGGTCATGCTGGCATGCCTTATCGTACCATGAATGGCCTCCATGAATTTAATTCTCAGCGTGTAGCTGACATCGGCGCCATGAACACGGATGGTGCGTCCGGCATTCGTTTTCTCCTGTCGACGTCTTTTGATGAAATCCTCAAAGGGTTTGCCCCGTTTGCGCGTGTCGGTACGAATAGCAGCACCGGACTCATCGATTTCACCCCGGTCATAGAGCGCCCGCTGGTTCGGGTCAGAAAGGATGGCATAGGCGCGATTAAGCTCCTTGAAGGCGTCTTCCGACTCGGCGTTGCCCTGATTGGCGTCCGGGTGTTTGTTCCGCGCCTGCTTGCGGAACGCAGCCTTGAGGTCACTGACAGAGGCCTGCTCCGAAATACCGAGAATGTCATAAAGGTTTCGCATTGTGTGCAGATTGCCCGCAACACATGCGTCGCGCAACTGCCCGGTGACAGATCATCGATAAATTACTGAACGATCAGCCACGAGCCATCAGGTTGGCGGCACGCCCGCCCAAGTGCTGCCTCGGTCTTGCCGTCCACCGTAATGGTGGATTCGAAATCCCGGCAATCCTCACCTTCGGCCGTCTTGTATGTGTTCACCGGTGTGACCGAGCCCGAATTCCCCGAATCGGGGTTGTCCCATGTGGAAGAAACGCCCGATTGATTATTTTCAAGGGAATCTTGCGCCACTTGGGCGGCCTGCTCCTGGTCCTTTTCATCCAGCGCCTGACCCAGTTGGCTCCCGGCCCAAGCGCCCGCCAGTGCGCCAACCGCCACAGCGACCAATTGGCCCCTGCCATCGCCGATGTTTGAACCAACAACCGCGCCAAGGCCCGCACCGACGAGAGTCCCCAGGGTTTCGCCGGGATTCTTTTCCATGTTTTCACAGGCGCCCACAAATAACGCGGATGCCGCGACCGTAGCCAATACCAGTTTTTTCATGACCCACTACCTCGCATCTTGCCAGCCCTTATATATAGTATAGACCTAGTTCGGCTGTTTAACATCCGCAAGGTTACAACAATCATGATCCGCGATGCCGAAAACCCCATTGAACTTTTTGACGAGTGGTTTCTGGAAGCCAAAAAGACCGAGCCCAGTGATCCCAATGCCGTTGCCGTGGCGACAACCACTGCCGATGGCAGGCCATCTCTACGCATGGTATTGTTGAAAGGCTTTGATGATCGGGGATTCGTATTCTACACCAATCTCGGTAGCCGTAAGGCCGAACAGTTAACGGCCAATGCTCACGCGGCCATGTGTTTCCACTGGAAGTCCCTGGCCCGGCAGGTCCGCATTGAGGGCGCTGTGGAGACGGTGAGTGATGCAGAGGCAGATGAATATTACGCCAGCCGCCCCCGTTTGAGTCAGATCGGCGCCTGGGCGTCCAAACAGTCGCAACCCCTGGAAGGACGGTTTGAGTTGGAAGCGCGGATCGCCGAATTCACAGCCAAATTCAATATCGGCAAGGTTCCCCGGCCGGAATTCTGGTCCGGATTTCGTCTGGTTCCACAGATGATCGAGTTCTGGCAGGATCAAAAGTTTCGATTGCATGATCGTCTGGTGTATCATCGCGACAAGGATGAATGGAAAACACAACGGCTCTTCCCGTGACTCAATCAATGGATACCCAAGCCGATACCGATAAA
>JAJFIE010000437.1 GCA_021775275.1 Rhodospirillales bacterium
CCGGACTGTTTTTTGTGGCGCGCGTGCTGGGAGGCGGATTTGGCAATGGTTTCCTTATAGGGTACCTGTGGCCGTTCGGCGGTAACCGACAGATTGAAGCGGTTTTTCAGGCGATCAACGGCAATGTTGAGATGAATTTCACCCTGCCCCCACAGGAGTAACTGCCCTGTGTCAGGATCATGATCGAAGGAAAGCGCCACATCTTCTTCGACCATTTTACCCAGGGCGCCGGATAGTTTGACCTCATCGGCCCGGTCCACCGCATGGATCGAGATGGAAAACAGTGGTGTCTGCGGTTCCGGCCATAATTCCGATGTCTCCACGCCGCTTTCACTCAGCAGGTTTCCTGTCTGGACGCCGTCCATGCGGCCGAGCGCCACAACATCTCCGGCGACGCCCTTGCCTGCCTTGTCGTGCTTGTGGCCGCTCATGTGATAGACACCGCTGACCCGCTCGCCATTCAGGGTCATGCCGTCGGTGACCTCGCCGCTGAGCACACGCGCAACGGAGAGTTTGCCAACCTGTCCGACGTACAGGGTCTTGAACACCTGCGCCATGGTTCCCGATGCTGTCGCACCGATCCGTTCAATAACGGCATCATGCTCCGGGGTTTCGTGGCGCAGGGCCTTCAAAATCCGGGTCACGCCGTTATCGTGTTCGGCTGAACCGAAGAAAACCGGGACAATCAGGTTGTTGTGCAGATCCTTGGTCAGGTTTGCATATACTTCGTCCGACGAGGGCACCACGTCTTCCAGCAGTTCTTCCAACAGGGTATCGTCGAAATCGGCCAGACTTTCGAGCATGCCCGTCCGTGCTTCCTGTTCACGATCAACAATGGATTCCGGCAACTGGATCAGCTCGGACGACTTGCCTTCCTGCCAGCGAAAGGCCCGCTCACTGACCAGGTCGACATGGCCGGTGATGGTTTCGCCATCACGGATTGGCACTTCGCGGAGCACCAGCGGTTCGGACGATATGCTCTGTAGCGCTTCCAGCGTCTTGCGGACGCTGGATTCCGGGTTGTCCATCTTGTTGACGAAAATCATGTGCGGGACGTTGTTGCTGTCGAGGGCTTTGAGGATCGGCGCCAGGGTGACGGCCTTGTCCGGTTCTGCTTCCGCGACAACAATGGCGGTATCGGCCACCATCAATGCATTCAGGGCATCCTGTGACAACTCGACAGACCCGGGGCAATCAAGAAAGGTCCACTGTTCGCCAAGATATTCGGCGGAGACAATGTTCACTTCCGTGCTCATGGAACGGGACCGGGCTTCCGGGGCGTTGTCACCCACGGTATTGCCGTCTTTGACATTACCCTTGCGGTGGGTGGTCCCCGTGGCGATAAGAATGCTCTCAAGCAAGGTGGTTTTGCCAGACAGGTAGGGTCCAACAAGGGCTGCAACGCGCGGGCGAGATGGTGTTTTGTCGGTCACAATGGCCTCCCAGGTTTATTCAATCCGCTAACATTCGGATGCAGCAAGAGCGCTGTCCGTGGGGCGTTTGTTATTCGATGAGAGGTTAATACCCGTGGCGCACGAGTCAAAGAAAGAATCGACCGTCAGGCTGCCGGGGCGCGGGTGATCTCGTCTTTTCGGCGGGCCACATAGTCGCTCAGGGCGTCGCGAACCCCGGAGTCCATGGGGGGCTCTTCGTAATCTTCCAGCAATTGTTTCCAGATGTCGTGGGCGCGGTCTGTTGCCGTCCGACACCCGGACTCCTCCCAGTTCTCAAAATTCTGCCAGTCGCTGAGCATGGGCGCGTAGAAAGCGGTATCATAGCGCGACAGGGTGTCCGCTGCGCCGAAAAAGTGGCCCCCCGGCCCGACTTCCTTGATGGCGCCGACGCCCAGGGTTTCTTCACGGATATCCAGGGGTTTCAGGGTTTCAATGAGCATCTGGATCATTTCAGCATCGACAATGAACTTCTCGAACGATGCGCTCAGGCCGCCCTCCAGCCAGCCGAAGCCGTGGTTGACGTAGTTGACGTGACCCATGAGGCAGGCCCACAGCGACATTTGTGATTCGTACGCTGCCTGTGCATCGACGACATTGGATGCGTTGGTATTGCTGGCGCGGATGGGCAGGCCATAGTGGCGACCCAGTTGCGTCGATGCCAGCGTCGCCTTGACGTATTCCGGCGTACCGAAAGCCGGTGCGCCGGTCTTCATATCCACGTTTGAGGTAAAGGTGCCGTAGAGGCAGGGCGTGCCCGGATTGACAGCTTGCAGGAAGGCGATCCCGGCGAGGGCCTCGGCGTTCTGCTGCACCAGCGCACCGGGAATGGTGGCCGGGCTCATGGCGCCGGACAGGGTGAACGGCGTGACGGTGACGGGCTGGCCGTTCTCGGCGAAGGTCCATGCTCCTTGCGCCATTTCGGTATCCAGCACCAACGGGCTATTGGTGTTGATGTTGCCAATCACCGAAGGTTCGGCGCGCAGGCCCGCCGCATCGGTGTCGTGTACGATGCAGGCCATGTTAAGGGCGTCCTGTGCGCGCATCCGGCCAAGGAGGGAGGCGCCCAGACATTTATCCGTGAGGGTGAAGCCGGTTAACAGGGTGTCCAGATGGCGGCGGTCCGCCGGCTGGTCCATACAGGCAAAAATACCGGTGTTCGTCATGTGGCAGGCATTCAGGCTTTGCAGGATGCGGATGCCGTCCTGAAATTCCGTGTAGGCGCCGGGGTGCCGACCCTTGTCACGATCATTGACGAAGGCCGGACCGCCGACGGTGCCGAAGATGATATCATCGCCGCCGAACTCGAGCCAGCGTTCCGGATTTCGCGCCCGTAGTTTGAAGGTTGCGGGAGCCATGGCCACGCGCTCTTCAACAAACCCCCGGTCGAACCACACATGGGTCGCCGCCTCGTCCACCTTGTTGCCATGTTCGGCCAGCAGGGACCGGGTCTTGGGACAGTCAACGCGCATGCCGACTTCTTCCAGAACCTGCATGGAGGCATCATGGATCATGGCGATCTGGTCGGCGTTGAGAATCTCCAGCGGCGGGTTCGGATTGCTGACCCGCTGCCACGGTATTTGCGGCACTCCGCTGTTACCGCGCTTTTCCCTGTTTTCCTGACGGCGCGACGAACGTCTGGCCATGGTGGGGTGCTCCTGAAAGACCTGTCGGTAATGAGAGATCGTACGAGACCATATGCGAGCATCCCGGCGCAAACCGAATTTTTTTCACCACCGGCAAGTTTTTTGTGGGGGT
The DNA here is from genome assembly GCA_021775275.1 of Rhodospirillales bacterium. Classification (GTDB taxonomy): domain Bacteria; phylum Pseudomonadota; class Alphaproteobacteria; order Rhodospirillales; family Casp-alpha2; genus JAJFIE01. The sequence continues at coordinate 3,210 of JAJFIE010000437.1, forward strand.
AGCAATAGTTTGGGAGGCTTACACTAAAAAACGGGTTAGGTTGTTTTGAAGCTGTTGGGTACCCTTAATTCTGCATTCCCATACAATAAGGGCTTTCCAGCCCAAGGCTTCTAATTTTCCAATGTTAATTTTATCACGCTCGGCATTTCGGCGAATCTTCTCCGTCCAGTATTCCGTATTTGTTTTCGGAACCCTTGCACCGCGTTTGCAGGAATGACCATGCCAAAAGCAGCCATGAACAAAAATAGCGGCTTTGCGCCCTGGAAAAACGATATCGGGGTTGCCAGGTAGGTCTTTCCTATGGAGTCGATATCTGTATCCGAGAGAGTATAGCAAGCGACGAACAATCAATTCCGGCCCGGTGTCGGTCGCCTTGACCGCCCGCATTATTTTGGAGCGGCGCGGGTCAGTTTGTTTTATTTCTGTCTTCGTCACTGCCTCCAGTTTCAATTGTTGCATCAACACTCAAGGCAGTGAACCGCCTTTCCGCCAACCATTGCAATCGTTTTGCCTGAGTAAGCAGGACACGTCGGAGGCCACCCTGAACCTTACGCTCCGATATTACCTGTGCAAGTCGAGCAATGACCAGAGCGCGCCGAGCGATCCTAAAGTCTGGGTGCGATCTGATGGCATGGACTTCATCTGACACAATTCTTTGTCGATAGGAGTTTGATATTTTAATTGCTTTTGTTGGCGTAGGAGGTTCTTTTTCATTTAGAACAGCGCCGAACTGACTATTTTGTAAGGCGAGTTGGTGAATTTTATATTCTAGTGCGTCAAGGGCATCCTTGGCGTTTTTGTCTTTTCCTCCAACATTTTGAAATTCTGGCAAGGGCCATACTTCGATTTCATAAACCTCAAATGGGTCAAGAACGGACATCGCAACAGCATCTGTGCGCTGATTCGTTAAATGTCTGCGAACACGAGTACGGAGCATTTCGTTTGTTTGGCCAACGTAAATAGGCTCCCCATCGTAATCAAAGAATGCGTAAACACCCCATTTGAAGTTCCCAACTTTTCGCTGGCATGCGGCAATCGGATCGTAAACTTCCATATCAAGGAAGATCGTAAGGTTCTTCCGCAAATCTTCTGTTTCAAATGGCGGAAAATTTATGGAATCTGGATTGCGGTTTTCTTGCATACGAAAAGATTTAACCCTGATGAGTTGCGTCTGAGTAACGAAGCATATCGTTTGAAGTGTGTCGAGAAAAGTTACTCGGCGGCAGCGCGTGGGGTTGCAATGGCGACATCAAGGATCGGTTCAATCAAATTTTGCGCAAGATGGCGTACCGCTGGAACGACAACGCCATCTCCACACACGTGATAGGCTTGATTATAATTGTCAGGCAATGCGTACTCGTCGGGAAGCCCCATCAGCCTCGCCGCTTCACGGGGCGACAGGAGGCGGCTTCTTACATTGCCACTTTCAATTAAAATGATTGTTTGGCGGGAAGAGCCGCCGGATGGCGTTCGGAGGCATCCGGCCAAATCATCAAAACGAATTTCTGCTCTTTGTTGCCCGTTTCGTGTCCTCCGATATACGCCACCTACGATGCGGGACGGGCCCTCTTTCGATATGGCGATTGCTTCCTGAAGTTTATCCAGATTTCTTGTGGACATAAGCGAGATGAGGTAGGCGGTTTCAGTCTCTGTATGCCACGCGCAATTGGACGGATTATCTTCGATCACATCAATAAAATTTTGATTGCGCATCGGAGGAGAAGGCATGTTCCACCAAATCCAGCGTTGTTTATCCGCCTGCGGCATGTCGGCGACTGCATCGCGTAAAGCTCTCGGGTGCCATGTGTTCGGTATCTCTTCAAAGAAGTCCGCTGGAATCTGTAAATCACCGCGAACGCCTATGAAAAAAAGCCGTGGGCGACTCTGGGGAAGCCACAGCCGCGCATCCATGACGATAGCGCCGAAACTGTATCCAGCAGTGGAAAATGCCGAGGCGATGGTACGGAAATCTTCGCCGTTGTTACTTGTGATGGCGCCATAAACATTTTCGAGGACAATGGTGCAAGGGCCGCGATTTTCGGACATCAACGCCCGCATTACATTCCAGAAAGGCCAGAATGTTCCTGAACGACTGCCATTCAGGCCAACATAATCCCCCGCTAGCGAGAGGTCCTGGCATGGGAAGGACGCCCAGGCCAAATCCGCTTGGCCGATGAGTTGTCCAGTCGCCACCGTAGCGACATCACCTACGAACAAGTGGTCGTCACCCCAGTTAGCCGCATACGTCGCGGTTTTCTTGGGATCAAGGTCGTTCGCAAACAGACAGTCCCAATTTGAACCGAGTCCGGCTCTCGCCATTCCACCGCCTGCAAAAAATTCGAAAAAGGTTCTCACCACAATTCCTTCATCGAAACGGTTGTTCTCTATTTGTTCTTAGACGTCACTATGCCAGAATGTCGAATCAGTGTCCAGTGGAACTGTAACACATCATCCAGCGTCAAATAACACTCATCGCGGCATGAAAAAAACACAACCGCGCCAGTATGGTCATTTGTATGGTGACGACGCCTCTTTACCCCAGCGCCGCACAGGCCCGCTGGATGCGTTGGCAGGCGTCGGTCAGCAGTTCTGTGGAGGTGGCGTAGGAAATTCGCAGATATGGCGACAGGCCAAAGGCTGCGCCATGCACGGCGGCGACGCCTTCGCTCTCCAGAATATAGGTGACGAAGTCCTCGTCTGTTTCGATGGTTTTACCGTCCGGGGTCTTTTTGCCGATCAGGCCTGCGATACCGGGATAGACATAGAACGCACCTTCCGGTGTGGCGCAGGTGACGCCCGTGGCCTGATTGAGCATACTGACCACCAGATCGCGGCGACCGACGAATTCCTTGTTGTGTTCGGCGATAAAATCATGGGGACCGTTCAGCGCCGCTACGGCAGCGGCCTGAGAGATCGAGGTCGCGTGGGTGGTGCTCTGGGACTGGACCTTGTTCATGGCCTTGATGACGTCCAGCGGTCCGCCAGCATAGCCGATGCGCCAGCCGGTCATGCAGTAGGCCTTGGACACACCGTTCAGCGTCAGCGTACGGCCCATGAGGGCCGGTTCGACCTGGGCGATGGTTGAGAACCGGAACCCGTCGTAGATCAGGTGTTCATACATATCATCGGTCATCACCCAGACATGGGGGTGACGCATCAACACGTCGGCCAGCGCCTTCAGATCATCCGCCGTGTAGGCGGAACCGGTGGGGTTGGACGGCGAGTTCAGGATCAGCCATTTGCTCTTTGGCGTGATCGCCGCTTCCAGGTCCTGAGCGGTCAGTTTGAAATTATTATCGGCGGAGCAGGGCACGATGACCGGCTCGCCGCCGCACAGCAGCGTGATATCCGGGTAGGACACCCAGTAGGGCGCCGGGATGATCACCTCATCGTCCGGGTCCAGGGTGGCGACCATGGCGTTAAAGATGTTTTGCTTGCCGCCTGTGGCGACCTGAATCTGGTCCGGTGTGTAAATCAGGCCGTTATCGCGCTTGAATTTGTCACAGATAGCCTGACGCAGTTCCGGTGTTCCGGGAACGGCGGTATAGCGGGTCTCGCCCCGGTCCATGGCCGCCTTGGCGGCCTCGATTATATGAGCGGGGGTATCGAAATCCGGCTCGCCAGCCCCCAGCCCGATCACATCATGACCGGCGGCTTTCAGTTCCTTGGCCTTGGTTGAAACGGCGACGGTAGCACTGGGCTGCACACGCGAGAGACGCTTGGCGATAATAGACATGGGCTTAACCTAAACGGGTCTGGAATAAGGAAAATTTCGGTATCAACGTCCGGCGAACCCTACGCCTGTAAGTCACGCTCTTCAACCGGGAAACGCTGTAACTAAATGCTTTCGCACGCTACCGTAAGGCAAATCCGTAATGACGTGGGGAACAGCAATGAAAGTCTATATCAGCGCCGATATTGAAGGCACCGCCGGGATCACCCATTGGGACGAAGCCGAGAAGGGCAAGCCGGGGTACAATCTGCATGCCGGCCTGATGACCGCCGAGGTGGTCGCCGCCTGTGAAGGGGCGCTGAACGCCGGTGCGTCCGAGATCACGGTCAAGGACGCGCAC
>JAJFIE010000438.1 GCA_021775275.1 Rhodospirillales bacterium
CGAGCCACGCAAGAAAGATAAAAGCGCTTCCCAGTATGGATATGAAAAGCCGGTCACCCCGTGTTGTGTCCAGCGTCAGGATACCGCGGCGCGGCGCACCACCGGGGCTGCGATATTCCCAAATCGCCATGGTTATCAAGGCGCACAGGATAAAGAGAAAGAAGGCCGCCGTTGGCCAGGTCCACGCCATCCACGATAAACCCATTAATCTTCTCCTTTCCCCTAATACCCGCTCTTATACCCGTCCAAGGGCAAAGCCCTTGGCGATGTAATTGCGCACGAAATAGATCACAAACGCGCCCGGCACGATGGTCAATGTTCCCGCCGCCGCCAACAGGCCCAACTCGTAGCCAGCGGTACTCGCTGTCCGCGTCATGGTCGCTGCAATCGGTTTGGCGGCGACCGACGTGAGCGTCTTGGCCAACAGCAACTCGACCCACGAAAACATGAAGGCGAAGAACAGCGCCACGCCAATCCCCGCTGCAATGGTGGGTAGGAAAATACGGATAAAAAACCGCCAGAAGGAATACCCGTCCACATACGCCGTTTCATCCAGCTCCTTGGGCACGCCAGACATGAAGCCTTCCAGGATCCACACAGCCAACGGAATATTGAACAGACCATGAGCCAACGCCACGGCAAAGGGAGTATCGAACAGGCCAACGGCGGAATACAACTGGAAGAATGGCAGAGCGAACACGGCTGGCGGGGCCATGCGATTGGTCAGCAACCAGAAAAACAGGTGCTTGTCGCCCAGGAACCGATAGCGGGAAAAAGCGTAGGCCGCCGGCAGGGCAACAGTTACCGAAATGGAAGCATTCAACACCACATAGGTGATGGAATTGAAGTAACCGTTGTACCACGTGGGATCAGTGAAAATCGTCACGTAATTTTCGACCGTAAAATCCTGTGGCCACAGGGTAAACGCGCCGAGAATTTCGTTGGTGGTCTTGAACGACATGTTCAAAAGCCAGTAGATGGGCAACATCAGGAATGCGATATAAAGGGTCGGCACGAGCCATTTGTATTTGCTCATTACTGTTCCTCGTCCTTCATCATCAGGGTGTAGAACACCCAACACAGTAACAAGACGATCAGGAAATAGATCAGCGACATGGCCGCTGCGGGACCCAGGTCAAACTGCCCCAGCGCTATTTTCACCAGATCAATAGACAGGAACGTGGTTGAGTTTCCGGGACCGCCACCCGTGAGCACGAAGGGTTCCGTATAAATCATGAAGCTGTCCATGAAGCGCAGCAGAACAGCAATGGTCAGCACTCGTTTCAGCTTCGGCAACTGGATGTAGCGGAACACCGCCCACGGTTTCGCGCCATCAATTTTGGCCGCCTGATAAAAAGCGTCGGGAATGGAGCGCAGTCCCGCATAGGCCAGCAGCACCACCAGTGACGTCCAGTGCCACACATCCATAAGGATGGTCGTGAACCATGCAGCGACGGGTTGTTGGGTAAAGTTGTAATCAATCCCCATACCATTGATAACGCGCCCCAGAAAACCGATATCCGGCAACGCAAAGATATTCCACATGGCGCCCACGACGTTCCATGGAATGAGTAATGGCAGAGCCATCAACACAAGGCACACGGAAACCCAAGGTCCTTGTCTCGGCATAGACAATGCGACGGCCACACCGAATGGTATTTCAATGGCAAGAATAATGAACGTGAAAGCAAACTGGCGCAGCAGTGAAGCGTGGAAGCGTGGTGAGTGCAGGACCTGCTCGAACCATTTCACGCCTTCCCAGAAAAAGACGTTATTGCCGAACGTTTCCTGCACCGAATAATTGACCACGGTCATCAACGGGATGAGCGCGTTGAACGCCACCAGGGCGATAACGGGAATAATAAAGAACCAGGCTTTTTGGTTTGTGGTTTTTGCCGCCATTGTCCGTTCCCTAACTTACAATCCAGCCGTCTGCATAGACCTGCGTATGCGCGGGGTCGAGCCGGACATGAACATTATCGGCAGGCACTGATTCGCCTTCACGAACCAGCAACTTGATGTGTGATTCACCGTGGCGAGTCTCCACCACGCTATAGCGCCCGGCATCACTGACTTTAACCACGTCAACTGGAATTCCTTCTTTGGCGAAGCTGACGAACTCTGGCCGCACGCCCAATTCCAGAGCCATCGTTCCATCTGGCGCGCTCACACCGCCTTCTGTTTCGACTACCTGCCCGGCGAAAATCGGTTTACCGCTGTCCAGTTGACACGGCAGCACGTTCATACCGGGCGAGCCGATGAAATGCCCGACGAAGGTGTGTTGGGGTTTTTCGAACAACTCAACCGGTGTACCAATCTGAACCACGGTTCCATCATGCATGACCACCACCTGATCGGCGAAGGTCAGGGCTTCGGTCTGGTCATGGGTCACATAGATCATGGTTGAGCCGACCTTCTGGTGCAGTTCCTTCAATTTGGAACGTAAAACCCATTTCAGGTGCGGATCAATCACGGTCAGAGGTTCATCGAACATGATAACGTTGACGTCTGAGCGCACCAGCCCGCGACCCAGGGAAATCTTCTGTTTGCCGTCGGCTGTGAGTCCCGAGGCGCGGTCGAAGAGCATGGCGTCGAGATCGATCATGGTCGCGATCTCACGCACCTTCTTATCGACATCGGCCTCCGCAATACCCCGGTTGCGGAGCGGAAAGGCCAGATTGTCGTAGACGCTCATGGTGTCGTAGACCACGGGGAACTGAAATACCTGGGCGATGTTGCGGCGATCCGGTGGAATATGGGTCACGTCGTCATCGCCAAACCAGACACTGCCTTCACTGGGCGCCAGTAGGCCGGAAATGATATTCAGCAGCGTCGTCTTGCCGCAACCGCTTGGCCCCAACAGGGCGTAAGCGCCGCCATCGGACCATTCCACGCTCATTTTCTTGAGCGCCCAGTCGGCGTCGGTGGCCGGGTTCGCCATGTAGGAATGCCGCAGGTCCTTGAGGGTGATTGTAGACATCTTGCCCTCTCCCTAAGCCGCTATGCGCCGATGATCGGCGCCAAAATACAGGCATTGCGCCGGATCCATATAGAACCGTGTGTGATCGCCTACCTTGATCGGGTGAATGCCACGGGATTGCGACACCCATGTCTGGCTACCAAAATCGAAGTGTACGACACTTTCCGAGCCGCTCAATTCCGTGATCAGCACCTGACCATCGATTGGCACGGTCTTTCCGTCGTGCGCCACCGGACCGATGTGATGCGGGCGAATTCCCACGGTATAGGGTCCGTCGGCAAAGGATTTCTCCATACCGGTCAGCGCCCAATCCACTTTGTCGTTAATAATAAAGCTGTCGCCCTTTTTTGTGCCAGCCGCCCAATTCATTGGCGGGTCCGAAAAAACGCGGGCAGTTTCCAGGTCGTGCGGTTGGCGATACACACTCGCGGTGTCGCCAAACTGCGTAATACGTCCCTCATGCAGCGTCGCCGTATACCCGCCCAGCAACAGGGCTTCGGTGGGCTCGCTGGTGGCGTAGACTACCGTACAACCCCGGTCGTGAAACAGCTTGGGCAGTTCTTCGCGCAACTCCTCGCGCAACTTGAAGTCCAGGTTGGCGAGCGGCTCATCCAACAAAACCAGATCGGCTTCCTTGACAAGTGCACGGGCCAATGCCGTGCGTTGCTGCTGGCCACCGGACAACTCGCTCGGTCGGCGACCGAGCATGGGCGTAAGCTTCAACATCTCCGCCACCTGGCCCACCCGGTTGTCGATTTCCGTTTTTGTCATACGTGCGACGCGCAACGGCGAAGCAATATTCTCGAACACAGAGAAATTGGGATAATTGATAAATTGCTGATGCACCATGGAAACGTTGCGCTTTTGTACGGCAACCCCGGTGACGTTCTTGCCGTCGAACCAGACTTCGCCGGAGGATGGCCGTTCCAGTCCGGCCATTAGCTGCATCATCGTGGTTTTGCCGGACAGTGTCGCGCCCAACAGGATATTGAAATTATCGTTCCGAAGCTGGACGCTCGTCTCATGAATATGAGTATCAGCGCCGACCCGCTTGACCACATTTTTGAATTCGAGGGTCATCTGAGAGGTTCCGAACGTTCTTGCCAGAAAATGGACTAAGGAATCTATTCTACATGAATGTAACCGCGCTTCGACGACCAAGCGTACCGCGCATCGTTCATAAAGTCAGAAAAACCGGACCGAAACCAGAAATAGAGAATTAACGGTGAGAAAATTCCGGGGGACGGTTGCCCGCCCCCCGGTTAGTTTCGGTAATTGTCAAAGGCCGTTCTTAGCCTTTGTTCCACCGTTTCACGAGTTCCTCGTAATCGATGGTCTCGCCCTGCGGCTTCTCGTTCACCTTGGCTTTAGGGGAGCCAGGCTTATTGAGCCACACGGATGGATCCTGCTCGTCGTTCAGACGCGGACCGCAACCACCATAAGTACCGGCGGCTTCATCGGCGGCCTGCATACGGGCCATGACCTGATACATTTCAGAAGCCAGACGATCCATGGCTTCCTGCGGCGTAAAGGCGCCGGAGTTCACGTCACCGATCTGCTGCCACCAGATTTGGGCCAGCTTCGGATAGTCGGGAACGTTGACGCCGGTAGGCGACCACATGACACGGTCGGGTGAACGATAGAACTCGACCAGACCACCCAGCTTGGGTGCACGATCCGTGAAAGACTGATGATTGATGGTGCTGTCACGAATGAACGTCAGGCCAACATGGCTTTTACGCACATCAACAGTCTTTGAAACGACAAACTGGGCATAGAGCCAGGCTGCCTTGCGGCGATCCACAGGCGTGGACTTGAACAGCGTCCACGAACCGGCATCCTGATAACCCAGCTTCTGCCCATCAACCCAATAGGGACCATGGGGAGACGGCGCCATCCGCCATAGCGGCGTACCATCGGCATCCACCGTGTTGTTGCCTTCGCTCTGCGACTGCACCATCACGGCAGTAAAGGCCGTGTACCAGAAGATTTGCTGGGCGACATTGCCTTGCGACAGGGCCGGCAGGGATTGATAGAAATCATAGCTGGCAGCGCCCGGAGGGGCATATTTGCGCAGCCATTCATCCCACTTGCGAATGGCATAGACAGCCGCCGGGCCGTTGGCGGCGCCGCCACGCGAAACCGACGCACCGACCGGGTTACACGTACCGGCTTCCATGCGAATACCCCATTCGTCGACAGGAATACCATTGGGCAGCCCCTTGGAGCCCGCACCCGCCATGGACAACCACGCATCGGTCATACGCCATCCGAGATCGGGCGCACGTTTGCCGTAATCCATATGACCATAGATTTTCTTACCGTCGATTTCCTTGACATAAACCGAGAAAAATTCGGCGATGTCTTCATAGGCAGACCAGTTGACCGGAACGCCAAGCTCATAACCATAACGGGCTTTGAACTGTTTTTTCAGATCGGGACGATCAAACCAGTCCTTGCGAAACCAATAGAGGTTCGCAAACTGTTGATCAGGCAACTGATATAATTTGCCATCGGGGCCGGTGGTGAAGGACTTGCCGATGAAATCATCTACATCGAGCATGGGGTTGGTAACGTCCTTGCCCTCGCCCGCCATCCAGTCCGTCAGATTGACGGCCAGTTGCAGACGCGAGTGCGTACCAATCAGGTCAGAGTCATTGATGTAGGCATCATACAGATTGCGGTTGGTCTGCATCTGCGTCTGAACGGCCTGAACAACTTCACCTTCACCAAGGATCTGGTGATTGACTTTAATACCGGTGATTTCCTCGAATGCCTTGGTCAGCGTTTCGGACTCATACGTATGTGTAGGAACACCTTCTGACAGCACATTGATTTCCATGCCCTTGAACGGTTCGGATGCCTTGATGAACCATTCCATCTCTTTCATCTGTTCGCTTTTGGATAGCGCCGAGGGCTGGAATTCGGAATCCACCCACTTCTTCGCCTCGCTGGGGCCGGCATATGCGGCGCCTCCAAACGAAACCATGGCGGCAACCGCAACGGCTGCCATCAAACGTTTTTTCATCTTTCGGGACCTCCCTTTAATTTGTTTTCGCGAAAACTATCATCCGAAAGAAAGCGAAAATCAAATGAAATTTTCTGCAAGTTTGTTAGATGACACGTTTTCGTCATAAACTATGTTTGCGTATGGTACAAAAACAGCTCATTCAGGCTATACCCTAGGCGATATCAATGGAACCACTTATCCCGAGACAATCCGACATCATCCAGCTGGCCCGCGAAGTTGGGCGCGTCACAGTTGATTCTCTTGCCGCCCGCTTCGATGTTTCTCCGCAGACCATCCGCAAGGACCTGAATGTGCTGTGCGACCGCGGGTTGCTCTAGAGTGTTCATGGTGTTGCAGTTTTGTCATCCGGTGTCGCCAACTACGCCTATGACGCCCGCCGGACACTGGCGGCTGAGGAAAAACGCCTGATCGGCAAAGCGGCGGCAGCGCTGATCCCGGATAATTGCTCTCTGGTGATTAATATCGGCACCACGACGGAGCAGGTTGCCTTGTGCCTTGGTGGCAAGAAAAATTTACTGGTGATTACAAATAACATCAATGTTGTCAATATCCTGCTGGACGATTCAGATATCGAACTGATTGTTGCCGGGGGTGTTGTCCGTCATTCGGATGGCGGCATCGTTGGCGAGGCCGCTGTCGGGCTGATCCAGCAATTCAAGGTGGATT
>JAJFIE010000439.1 GCA_021775275.1 Rhodospirillales bacterium
CCTGCGTGAAGGTTTTGGCGAGCTGATCGAGGCGGAGGCGCTGGAAACATCTGATCTGGTCGGAACACCGTTGCGCGACATTGATTTACCACAAGGCGTTCTGCTGGGCGCAATCGTCCGTGGTGACGAGGTGATTGTGCCGCGCGGTGACACTGTCATTCAGGCCAAGGATAAAGTTGTGTTGTTTGCCGCCTCCAAGGCGGTGCGAAAGGTCGAGAAGATGTTCTCGGTCCAGCTCGAATACTTCTGACCCTTGGTATAAGGCCCAAAAAATGCCCTTAATCCGGCCCAAAGCGATGCTGTTTGATTGGGACAACACCCTGATTGATTCATGGGTGATTATTCATGACGCCATGAATGCTACTCTGAGTCATTTTGGCATGGATAACTGGACGCTGGATGAAACTCGTAGCCGGGTCAGAAAATCCATGCGCGACAGTTTCCCCGCCCTGTTCGGCGACGAATGGCCACAAGCCGCCGATATCTTCTATGGTCATTATCGGGAAATCCATATATCGCGTCTCGAACCGCTTCCCGGCAGCGCTGAAATGCTACAAACCCTTCACGAACAGGGAATATTCATGGCCGTGGTCAGTAACAAAACGGGGGAGTATTTGCGACTCGAAGTCCAACACCTGGGCTGGGACCGGTATCTGAGCAATCTGGTCGGTGCGAATGACGCCACCCGCGATAAACCTGCGCCGGACCCTGTTCACATGGCGCTCAGCGGTAGCGGTCATGAACCGGCAATGGATATCTGGTTTGTCGGTGATGCCGACATTGATCTTGAATGCGCAATTAATACTGGATGCACGCCAATTCTGGTGCGCGACACGCCGCCGGGACCCGGAGAATTCCATGAACATCCTCCCGCAAAGTACCTGAAAAACTGTTGGGAACTAAAAGAATTTACAAACTTATGTCTCGAGTGAATTGAAACCCGTGAAAATTCCAGTATTGTGAACACCTGCGCTTCGCTAAACCCATGCGCTGGGGAGTGGGAATGTGCTGTTAGGGCTGAAAATGGCTCGTTAGCGGCTCATTTCCGGGTTATAAACAAGAAAATTATGGGGTTAAACGACATGTCCGCCGAAAAAACACAAAATGTACAGGACGTCTTCCTCAATCACATTCGTAAGAACAAGACCCCGGTCACCGTATTTTTGATCAACGGTGTCAAATTACAGGGCATTGTTACCTGGTTTGATAATTTCTCGGTCCTGTTACGCCGTGACGGCCATACGCAATTGGTCTACAAACACGCAATTTCCACTGTCATGCCTTCTGTTCCCGTCCAGTTGTTTGAACCGGAAGCGGACGCAGAAACTGATGGTGGCACCGACTAATCGTTGGTGGATGCACACGAAACAGACCACGCTGAAATCCTCGCCATGAAAGGCGAGCGATGTGCTATTGTTCATCCGGATTTTCCAGGAAATAACAGTAGCGTACGGTCTTCTGGTGCCAAACTGGATGAAGCCATCGGGCTTGCCCGCGCCATTAATTTGAAGATTACGCACACCGAAGTAATCCGGATTTCACGGGCAACCCCGGGCATGCTGTTCGGCAAGGGCACCGTGGAGCGCATTGCCCGGATTGTCGGGCCTCAAGAGGAGGCACATGATCAGGATACGTCGACACGCAGGGCACATCGCCGGGGGCATAAACGTCAGGCGCCCAACGATGTGCCGCTGGTAATCGTCAATGCGTCGCTCAGCCCGGTTCAGCAGCGCAATCTGGAGCGCGCCTGGAAAGCCAAGGTCATTGATCGCACCGGGTTGATTTTGGAAATTTTTGGCGATCGTGCTCGCACCAAGGAAGGCCGACTACAGGTTGAACTGGCGGCGCTGACATATCAGCGCAGCCGCCTTGTACGGAGCTGGACCCATCTGGAACGTCAGCGCGGTGGCCTTGGCTTCGTCGGCGGTCCCGGAGAAACCCAGATCGAGACAGACCGGCGCCTGATTGATGAGAGAATCGTCCAGATCAAGCGTCAGCTTACCAGCGTGGAACGCACCCGCCGCCTGCACCGCAGTGCACGCAAACGCGTTCCTTATCCGTCCATCGCACTGGTTGGCTATACAAACGCTGGAAAATCGACCCTGTTTAACTCCATGACGGAAGCCACCGTGGAGGTAAAAGACCAATTGTTTGCGACGCTGGACCCAACCATGCGGCGTTTCGACCTGCCATCGGGCGAGACGGCAATTTTGTCGGATACTGTCGGGTTTGTATCTGACCTTCCCCATGAACTGGTAGAGGCATTTCATGCCACGCTCGAAGAAGTCCATGAGGCAGACATGATCCTTCACGTCCGTGATATTGCTCATGCCGATACCGAAGCACAAAAAAAGGATGTGGTCAGTGTCTTGGAAGAAATTGGTGTGCTGGCCAGCAATGTGGGCAAGCAGGCCCCTGACAGCGATGACCTGATCACTATACCTTATCTGGAGGTCATCAATAAAATCGATCTCCTATCGGAAGATCAGCGCACGGCGGAAGAAAACAAGGTGGCACGCACAGATGAGCCACGCACGATGGTTTCAGCCATCACTGGCGATGGAATAACAGAATTGGGTCGGCACATTGATCAGGAGCTGACCCGTAACCACAGCCTGATGTCGGTTACCACGGCTTATGAAAATGGCGCCGCCATTGCCTGGCTGTATGAGCACGGCAACGTCATAGAGCGCCATGACGATGCCGATGGCGTTCACATACAGGTGCGCATGGCGCCACACAATGCGGACCGTCTACGCGAAAGGACGGACTTACGCCTGTCGTGACTTCAGATCATGAAATGTAAGTTTATGCGACCTCGACCACGGCATCCACTTCAACCCCGACCCCGAGGGGCAGGGATGATGAGCCGACTGCCGCACGGGCGTGTTGCCCGGCATCACCAAAAACTTCCTGCATCAGATCGGACGCGCCGTTGATAACTTTCGGATGGTCGGTGAAGTCCGGCGTGCAGTTGACGAATCCGCCGAGGCGCACCACACGCTTTACCCGATCGAGATCGTCATCGCAGGCTGTACGCATCTGAGCGATAAGATTGACACCGCACAGGCGCGCCGCCTGATAACCTTCCTCTACGGACAGGGTGTCACCGAGTTTTCCAACAAAGCGAATCTCACCGTTTTCCATGGTGATTTGGCCGGAAATCATTACCAGAGACCCCACACGCACGAACGGCACGTAGCTGGCCACGGGAGCGGCAGGTGTTGGAAGGGAAATACCGAGTTCGGCGAGACGGGCGTCAATGGTACCGGCCATGTGAAAACTCCATGAAATAATTGGGAAAAGCGATCCCTGAACCTACCGTCACCTCAGCAAGGGGCCAATCAAAAAATACCGGTGTATCGAAAAATCATAAGAGCCGTTAAGCTATAATCGGCATGGCAAAGTCCACAGTTTGACCCGGCCATGGAATAGTCAGAGGAAACCCGAGCATGAGTGTGGAGCCACGCGAACTGAACCACTGGGATCATCGGTTTCTGAACCTTGCCCGTCTTATTGCAGGATGGTCCAAAGATCCCAGTACCCAGGTCGGTAGCGTCCTTGTCGACCCCATGCGACGAGTCGTCTCAACCGGGTTCAACGGATTACCCAGTGGCGTTTCAGACACTATCGAGCGGCTCAGTGACCGTAGCATCAAGTACGATATGGTGGTCCATGCCGAGCGTAACGCCATTATCGACGCCAAACGTGACCTGACCGGCGCGTCACTCTACGTCTGGCCCATCATGCCGTGCAGCGTGTGCGCCGCCATGGTTATCCAGACCGGGGTTTCAGAGGTCATTGCCGTGGAAACCGATAATCAGCGACTGATTGAATCGTGCCGAATGGATTTGACCCGGGAAATGTTCGCGGAAACGAACGTGCGATTGTTACTCGCGGCGCAAACGTTTCTGGATAAAGAAGAACCCGGAGCGTAAGCGCACCGGTTATACCGGCGCTCAGGATCACAACTCGAACATGTTGCCTTCCTGTGGCGCGATGCATTTGGTGCTGGAGCCCATATCGTTGAGCAATTTCTGTGTTGTTTCCAGTTTCACATCAATATCATCATCGGTCTGGTCTGGATCATGATGGAACAGAAACAACTGTTTCACGTCACCTGCATGAGCCAGCTTGGCGACCTTGCTGATGCATGAGTGTCCCCAACCGACCTTGCTGACGTACTCCGCGTCGCTATAGGTCGAGTCCGTTATCAGGACATCGCAGCCGCGGACAAAGTTGGCGAGCTTTGCTTCGTAATGCGGGTTATAAAATTCACTGTCATCAAGGAACATTTCATTGTCGGTGATGTAACAGATCGAACGACCGCCATAGTCTACCCGATACCCCAAACAGACGCCCGGATGACTGAGCAGCATGGTGCTGACCGTTACATTGCCGATATCGAGCACCTCTTCGCGTAAATCGCGGAAATAGACACGGGCGGCAAACTCCTTGAGCGTAATGGGAAAGTAGACACCTTCCATCTGTGCCGATGCGATCTGGCGCATGGTCAGGTCACCATGTTGCGCACCCAGGATTTCGATCTCATTCCCCTGCATATACAAGGGAACAAAAAAGGGCAGAGAGTTGATGTGGTCCCAGTGCGGGTGGGAAATGAAAATCTTTCCGTCGATCCGTTTGCGCTTTTGCTGCATCAGATGATTGGACAGGGCCTTGATTCCCGATCCTGCATCAAAAATAAACAGCTCGTCGCGGGGAAACTCAATAGAAACACACGACGTATTGCCGCCATACCGCAACGACCCTTCGCCCGGCACGGGCAGGGTGCCACGACACCCCCAGAACGACAGGTTCATGTGGTCGCCAAGAATTCGGATGACCTGTTCAGTAAAGGTATTGGGATTAATGGGTTTTATGAGGTACCCATGCGCGCCATGACGAAACGCCTGCTGGCGATCAAATTCATAGGCTTTTGCAGAAACTATGATGTAACGGGTATTGGCCAGACGGTCGTCTTTTGTCAATTTCTGTACCACGGAAAAACCGTCAATACCGGGCATCATCAAATCGAGCAGAACGCAATCAGGCGCAATGTTCGGGATTTGGTCCATGGCCTCCTTGCCAGAGGTGATAATGGTCACCTTGTGACCATCTTTGGTCAACAAAGCTTCCATCGCCTGAGCCATTGTCGGATCGTCATCGACGATTACGAAACTATGGACGCCATTCTTTGCCATATGTATCAATCCAACCTGCGTGGGCCAACCTTAAGTAGGGATATCCGCCAAAGTCGGGAACGTTCCCGGATACCTTGGGGCCGCCCCAGTCGATTGTCGACCGAAATTCAAATACGGATTCCCCAATAGCAGGCATTTACCCCCAACCTGCTTATACTACATGCCAACGGTACGGGATAAAATCAAGTAATCCTTATGGTTATGGGCTGTTCGCCGGATTTTATGCGTACACAATCCAGTTGCTAACCGGGAAAAACGGCAAAAAGAGGGCGCTCTGGCAAAGCCAGAAGCGCCCCAAGTTTCCCAGGGAGGATCGGTATCAACCCTTGTCCGTTATGAGCACCCGCTGGTGCCGCCGCACGTGTTGCATTTCAGACACGTGCCATTACGGACAAGAGTAAAGTTTCCACACTCTGTACAAGCATCACCTTCGTAACCTTTCATGCGGGCTTCTCGAACGCGCCCCAGGCGTTCGTCGGTCTTCTCCATGACTTCGGCGGATACGGAAATAGCGGTGGCAGTCTCGGTCGTTGATATTAACTGTTGAGCACTGCCATTGCCGCCTCCGGATGCCACCGCGGTCCCGGCGGAAGCCGCAACCGTACCGGCAACGCCTTCTTCAGAGCCTTGGTTGTTACTGATGACAACGAGTTTTGAGCGCACGTAACCCCGTGACGCACACCGCGCCACGACTTCTTCCATGCTTCCGCTATCAAGGTTTTCGAGGCTACCTTCGCCGTTACCACGGCCCAGACTATCAGGTAGCAGATCACTTGGCTCCGCATGGGCCAGATCGTTCCGTCCCAGATAGGAAACCGCGAGTTCACGGAAGATGTAGTCGAGGATGGATGTCGCCATCTTGATCGTCTCGTTCCCCTCGACAATACCGGATGGCTCGAAGCGGGTGAAGGTGAATGCCTCGACATATTCCTCCAGCGGGACGCCATATTGCAGACCAAGCGATATGGCGATGGCGAAGTTATTCATCATGCTGCGGAAGGCCGCGCCTTCCTTGTGCATATCGATGAAAATCTCCGATAACCGGCCATCTTCGTATTCACCGGTGCGGAGGTAGACCTTGTGACCGCCAACAGCGGCTTTCTGGGTGTAGCCCTTGCGCCGCGATGGCGGACGCAGGCGCTTTGCGATATACCGTTCAACAATCCGCTCGGCAACGATTTCCGGGCGTTTACCGGCGGGCGCTTCAAGCAACGATTCCACAGCCTCATCGGCATCTTCCACATCATCATAGAGCGAGGACGACAGGGGTTGGGACAATTTGGAGCCATCGCGATACAGCGCGTTGGCTTTGAGCGCCAGACGCCACGATAACAGATAGGCTTCCTTGCATTCCTCGACCGTTGCCGAATTGGGCATGTTGATGGTCTTGGATATGGCGCCACTGATGAACGGCTGGCTGGCTGCCATCATGCGAATATGACTGTCCACCGAGAGGAAGCGTTTGCCGGTCTTGCCACATGCATTGGCGCAGTCAAACACAGGAAGATGCTCGTCCTTCAGCTTGGGCGCGCCTTCCAGCGTCATGGCGCCACAGACATAGACGTTTGACGCCTCAATCTCGTCCTTCGAAAAGCCCAGTTCAGCCAGCATATCGAACGAGATATCGTCCAGTTTTGCAGCCTCAATGCCCAGGCTTTCGGTGCAGAAGCTTTCGCCCAGGGACCACTTGTTGAAAACGAAGCGGATATCGAAGGCGTCACCGACTGCATTCTCAACCAGATCAATAGCATCGTCTGTGAACCCTTTGTTTTTCAAGGATTCAAGATTCACACCGGGAGCCCCTGCGAGGGTTCCATGACCAACAGCATAGCGTACCATATCGCGAGTTTCGGAGTCACTGTAACCAAGATGTTTCAGCGCCACCGGCGCCATACGATTGATGATCTTGAAGTACCCGCCGCCGGCAAGTTTCTTGAACTTCACCAGGGCAAAATCGGGTTCAATCCCTGTGGTGTCGCAATCCATAACCAGACCGATGGTTCCCGTCGGTGCAATGACCGTGGTCTGGGCATTGCGGAAACCGTGCGCCTGTCCGAGCTCAAGCGCCTGATCCCAGGCTTCTTTTGCGGCCTCGGCAAGGACTTTATCCTTACAATTTTCTTGATCCAGCGCCACCGGCAGGATCGACAGGTCTTCATATCCGTCGGATTTGCTGTAGGCCGCATTACGGTGGTTCCGGATAACCCGCAACATCTGGTCACGGTTATCGTCATACCCGGGGAACGCACCCATTTCACCGGCCATCTC
>JAJFIE010000440.1 GCA_021775275.1 Rhodospirillales bacterium
CCCGAACAGGCATTGAAATTCCCGGGTCAGTTGTCGGGCGGCCAGCAACAGCGCGTCGCCATCGCGCGTTCGTTGTGCATGAAGCCCAAGATCATGCTGTTTGACGAACCCACCTCGGCGCTTGATCCGGAAATGATTTCAGAAGTGCTCGACACCATGATCGACCTAGCTGAATCCGGCATGACCATGATCTGCGTGACCCATGAAATGGGCTTTGCCCGCAAGGTCGCCAACCGGGTCATCTTCATGGACGGCGGCGAGATCATCGAACAGAACGAGCCGGAAGAGTTCTTTAATAATCCACAATCGGACCGCACCAAACTCTTCCTCAGTCAGATTCTGGCGCACTGACAAGTGCCATCAGACACGATCAAAACCGGTCCTGTTCAGGGCCGGTTTTTCATTACGCGCATTCCGGAGGGTTCGTTGACAAACAGGTGTTCGGGATCATCAATGATTTCGGTTTTCTGCTCATACGGTTGAAAACCGATTTTCTGATACATTGGTAACGCCGCCGCGTGATCTTCGGTGCAGGTGTGTACCCAGACCCGTTCAGGGTCATGGCTCCATGCCTGATCCACGCCCCAGCGCAACAGATACCCACCGAGACCACGCCCGACGAACTCAGGTATCAGGCCGAAGTAGGCAAGTTCCACGTTTTTGCGATTACGGCAATCCAGTTCACACATGCCAGCTGGCACGCCACGCACATAGAGAACATAAATTTCCAGTCCCGGATCACTGACGATTTTGGACAAGGTGTCGTCATCCATAACCCGACGTTCCCACCAGCGCCACGGCCCACCGATGGTATTGTAGAGAAAACGATAAAATGCCGTTGTCGGAGATTCCGCCCGCAGGATGGCAATCCGCTCTGCGGGCATCGGTGGTGTGGGTGACGTCGGACGCTCACGCATCTCCAGCGAGGTGACGATGCTCTCGATCTTGCCTTTGGGCGGCGCCATATCGTCAGTCACCGGTTTCCAGGGGCAGGTTTTCATCACCGCCCCATTCCGTCCATGACCCGTCATAGACGGCAACGTCCTCATGGCCGATCAGGTAGAGGGCAAAAGCGAGACTAGACGCCGTGACGCCGGTGCCGCAGGTGGTCGTGATCGGGCGCGCCAAATCCACGTCGACACCCTTGAAAGTGGTCATTATTTCACCCGCCGGACGCATCACATTGAAATGTTCAGTATCGAGGACTTTCTGAAAAGGGACATTCAGGCTGCCGGGAATATGGCCCCGTCGCAGTCCGGGGCGGGGTTCGTCGCCCGCGCCGGTAAACCGCTCGACATTCCGTGCATCGATCAGTTGTTCCTTGTCAGTACCGATGTTGGCCAGAACCTGATCGCGGGACCGCACCAGGAACGTGTTCATGCGCGCCGTAAAATGGCGCTCTCGGGGCAGGGGCGGGATATCTTCCACAGGGCGCCCTTCGGCCAGCCATTTCGGCAGACCGCCATCAAGGACGGCTATATCTTCATGGCCAAACGCCCGGAACGTCCACCACACCCGGTGTGCTGCCATGAAACCGCCGTTTGAATCGTAGACCACAATGCGGACCCCGTCGCCCAAACCCAGTTTCCGGACGCGGCTGGAGAATTTTTCCGCACTGGGCAGCATGTGTGGCAGGTCGGTATCGCTATCGGCGATATCGTCAATATCGAAGAACACGGCGCCCGGAATGTGTTGATCATTATACTCGGCGCGTAAATCACGATCAGACCCGGGCATGCACCATGAGGCATCGACCACGCGTACATCCGGCGCATTCAGGTGTTCCGCCAGCCACTCGGTGGATACCAGTGCATCGGGGTTCGCATAGGTCATGGAATTCGCCTCGTCCGGTCAATACTAAAACATAACCAGATATAACCGTGACACATCGAGACGCCAAGCGGCGAAATGATGTTCTATTCCATCCAGTCAGGTACCGGAAGGTTCTTCGAGCGCAGGAATTCCGGATTGAACAGTTTGCTCTGGTAACGCGTGCCTTGATCACAAAGCAGGGTGACAATGGTGTGCCCCGGCCCCAGGTCTTTTGCCAGTCGAATGGCGCCGGCCACATTAATGCCCGTTGAGCCCCCCATGCAGAGACCTTCTTCTCTCAGCAGGCCAAATACAATGGGCACCATTTCTTCGTCCGGAATCTGATAGGCATGGTCGACGGTGATGTCTTCGATGATCGGCGTAACCCGCCCCAGACCGATACCTTCACTGATGGAACTGCCTTCTGATTTCAACTCGCCCGTGGTGAAATGAGAATACATGGCGGCGCCCATGGGGTCGGCCAGGCCTATGGCAATGTCGCTATTTTGTTCTTTCAGGAACAGCGACACGCCCGCCAGTGTTCCACCGGTACCCATAGCGCAAATGAAGCCATCGATATTTCCATCCGTCTGTTCCCAGATTTCCGGTCCCGTGGTTTCATAGTGTGCCCGACGGTTGGCCAGATTGTTCCACTGATCGGCAAAGATCACTCCGTTCGGTTCTGTCTTTGCCAGGTCCTCGGCCATACGCCGGCCCACGTGCTGATATTGGTTGGGATCGGAAAAGGGGGCTGGCGGGACTTCTACCAGATCGGCGCCGA
>JAJFIE010000045.1 GCA_021775275.1 Rhodospirillales bacterium
TGCGTCGACAGAACCGCGACATTCGCGCCGCGGCTGGCTGCGAGCTGGCGCGGGGAGTACGGGCGCGGGTGTGGTTACGCGACCGGGCGGACGTGCCCGGCGTCCATTCGGGTGACGGTGAATATTTCCCCAATGATCCACCGGCCCGTTCTGCCGTCATCAGTGAATTGCTGGTGGATGTCCGCGTTGAGGTTGAGGTGGTCGCCTACGATCCTCAATAATCTAATTGTCTAGCTGACGCGCTTCATCCAACAGCCAGTCGTGGAACTGCCGGGTGCTGGTCGACATCGGTGTTTCCTCAGGGATTACCAGATAGACGCCCAGCCCGCGCCCGCGCCGCTCGGCCAGGGGCGCTATCAACTGACCGCGTTCCATCAGATCATCAACCAGCCCACTGAACCCCAGCGCAACACCCTGCCCGTTCATGGCCGCCTGGATAATGGTGGCGTAGTTGTCGAACCCGATCACCTGACTGGGCTCCGGCAACCGTGCTCCAAAAGCATCGAGCCACCACGCCCACCCTTCCGGCACATGAGTTGGCCCATCGAGATTCAGCAGCGTATGGCGGCATAAATCCTGTGGCCCCGCAAGCTCGGGCGCAGTGGCCAGATAATCCGCCGAGCAAACCGGAATGGAATCCACGTCGAACAGGCGTATAGCGCTCAATCCAGGCCATGTTCCGTCGCCGTACCTGAGGCCGATGTTAATGCCCGCATGACGCATGTCGTCGGGACGATCGACCACTGTCATGCGTATGGTTGTATCGGGATAGGCTGCCCGGAACACCGGCAACCGGGGGGTGAGCCAGAATGACGCGATCGCCACCGATGCTGTCACGACAACCGATGATCCGGCTTTTGGGTCGATGAGCGCCGACGACGTGTCGGCGATGGCGCCAAGACTGTCACTTACCGTCGCCTGAAGTTTCAACCCCGCTTCCGTCAATTCCAGTGCCCGGTGCAACCTGACGAACAGTTTCTGACCAACAAAGGATTCCAGCGATCTGATCTGACGGCTGACAGCTTCACGACTGATCAGAAGCTCTTCACCCGCCAGTGTAAAACTGAGGTGGCGCGCTGCCGCCTCGAAAATCACAAGGCTGTTCAGGGGCGGAAGTTTGAAGCGTAGATTTCGCATGACCCTATTGTTACGTGAATTAGACTCTTTTTCCAGTTTACGGTTAGTCTAATTTCGTTCTTTTTCCCCCTTGGAATAATTCTATCCAGGGCCATCAGCTTAAGGAGTGCATGATGCGATTCAATCTTGTGATCAATATGGAGCGTTTTTCGCCTGATCAGGACATGCGTGACATTGCCCGCCATACCACGGAAATGGTGCAAATGGCGGATCAGGGTGGTTTCGATATCGCCTGGGCGGCAGAACATCATGCCATTGAAATGACCATCGCACCGGGTCCGTTCCAGTTGCTCTCACACTGGGCGGCGCATACCAGCCGCATTCGTTTAGGCACCGCATGCATCGTCGCACCCTATTGGCACCCCATCAAACTGGCCGGGGAAGCCGCCATGTTCGACCTGTTGTCCGATGGCCGTCTGGAATTTGGCATCGGCAAAGGCGCCTATCAACGCGAATTCGACCGCATGATGAACGGCATGGAGCAGAACCTCGGCGTTCCCATGATGCTTGAAATGCTGCCCGCACTGAAGGAACTGTGGAAAGGGGATTACGAGCACGACGGCGAATACTGGCAATTCCCCACTGCGACGTCATGCCCGAAGCCGCTTCAGACGCCACATCCGCCCATCTGGGTTGCCGCACGTGATCCGGGAACCTTCGATGCGGCTGTTGCCGAAGGATACAGCGTCATGACATGGGCGCTGACCCGTCCGTTCTCGGAAGTCGAGGCGTACATGCAACGGTTCGAAGACTCGCTGGCCAAGGCTCCTGTAGGCACCAAACGCCCCCGTTTCATGACCATGCGTCATGCAGGTATCTATGAGAAACCGGAAGAGGCAGACGTATTTGTCGAGGCAATCCAGAAACAGGGCCGTCAGTTTGAAAACCTGTTCCGCAAGCTGAAACCTGTCGTCAATGGTTTTGCACAGGAACCGGATCCCGCCGACCTGACCAACCAGCACGAATATGAGCGAGGCAATTTGCTGGCCAATCTGATGTTAGGCACACCGGATGAGGTCATCGCCAAATTGAAGCCCTACGAAGAGCTGGGCGTCGATTACTTCTGTTACTGCGCCAGTTATCATCTGCCGCTGGAACAGCAGAAGAAGTCCCTGCGCCTGTTCATTGACGAGGTGCTGCCTGCATTTCAGGAACCGGAACCGGCGCGCCTGTCGGCTGAGTAACCACAGCCGATGACGCTTCCATCAGCCCCAGCCGGAATCGTACAGGGAACCGAACACGGGAATGCTGACGGCACGGCCTACAGTGTCGTCGGCTCCGGCCCGCCAGTTGTTCTGGTTCATGGCCTCGGCATGCACCGGGGCATGTGGATGTGGCAGGTCCCTGCCCTTGCCGAACAGTTCACAGTCATCACCTATGATCTTCTGGGCCATGGTGAAAGCAAGAACCCGACCCTGAATCAGCATGGAAACTGCACACTTACTGATTTCTCGGATCAGTTGGCGGCGTTGTGCGATGCCCTTGATCTGGGCCGTGTCGCCCTTGCCGGATTTTCACTGGGTGGCATGATTGTTCGTTCCTTCACGCTGGCGCATCCAGAACGTGTCGGCGCACTTGCCATTCTGCATTCCGCCCACGACAGAACGCCGGAAGAACGCACAGCTATCATGGTGCGGGTTCGACAGGCTGCCGAGACTGGCCCGTCGGCAACCGTGGAAGCGGCGCTCGAACGCTGGTTCGGCAATGAGTATCGATTGGCAAACCCGGACGTCATGGACATAGTGCGAAACGCGGTGATGGCGAATGATCCGAAAGTTTATCCACCCATCTACCGGGTCCTGGCAGAAGGAGATGAAGAACTGGCCACGGCCATCAGCGCCATCCAGTGTCCGACGCTGGTCATGACCGGCAGCGAAGATTACGGTAACTCGGCGGACATGAGCCGGCGCATGGCGGCGCGTATCCCAAATGCAGAATGCGTGATCTTAGCCGGCCTGCGTCATATGGCCTTGGCCGAAGACCCGGATGCGTTCAACGCACCGCTGATATCTTTTCTGGAATCAGCAACGGCCTAATCTGTCACCCACAGCAACGCATCAACAGCCCAGACACCATCGCCGGTCACCATCAGCGGGTTTACGTCAAGCTCAAGCAGCGAATCTACATTTTCTTCGGCGAACGCCGACACGGCCATGATGGTATCGATCACGGCATTCCTGTCCGCTGCGGGGGCACCCCTGAAACCATCCAACAGTTGCGAGACCTTCAGCGACGCCAGACAGTCCTGAATTGCATCACGGGACGTGGGCAAAAGCAGGACAGCGGTATCCCCCATCAATTCCGCCATGGTGCCGCCACCGCCAATGACCATCACCGGCCCGAACGTGGCATCGCGCCGAACCCCTACAAGTATTTCTGCTATGGGTTTCGGCACCATCGTCTCGACCAGAAAACGATCCGCTGCCATATCAGGATTGTAGGCCTGCACATTGGCCTGAATGGCGGCGACTGCTTCCGCGACCGCCGTCGCACTGGTCAAACCGACCTGCACTGCGCCTGCTTCCGTCTTATGGGGCAGGTCCGCTGAAACCAGTTTCACCACGACGGGGAACCCGATCTCCTCCGCTGCCGACGCCACACCGGCTGCGTCAACCAGACGACCATTTGGCACGGAAACGCCTGCCGCCGCGAGACGTCGTTTGCCTTCCCACTCGTCCAGCACCCGTGCGCCCGTGCTCTCCCTGGGCGCTTGCAAAAGATGCAAGGCGTCAACGTCGGCGCCCACAGACTCTCGCAACGCGCCGAACCGCGCAGCCCCGGCGATGGCTTTCAACGCATCATGGATCCCCTGCATCGGAGCAACGCCCCCGGCGGCGATAACATTGCGGGCTTCCTCATCCAGATTTTCCGGCAGGATGCTGCACACCACCCCCGGAATGCCCGCTGCTTTCGTTGCCGCTTCAAAAGCCCGGGCATCAGCCAGATAGGGTTTATAGCTGTCACCACCGACAAGGACGGGATAATCCTCAACCATAATCGCCGCGTCGTATCCATCTTCGAACATAGTCCCGAATGCCCGGGTCAGCGGTTCCTCAAATCCCCACAGTGGCGTTGTGTAATCCAGCGGATTGGCCACGGTGGCAATGGGCGGCAGGATGTCCTCGAGTCTCCTGGCGACATCCGCTGATGGCTGGGAGAATGTTAACCCCAAAGGCTCTGCCCCATCGGCGAGCATGGTGGAATCGCCACCGGAGCAGGTCAATCCGGCCAGACGCCCCCCCTTGGGCACACCAGCGATGGTGACCAGTTTCAGGGTTTCTATCATGGTTACGGTGGAATCAACGCGGATAACACCAAGACGGTCAAACAGCGCCTGATACAGATCATCGGCACCGGAAAGCGAGCCTGTATGGGTGATGGTCGACTGTGCGCCGATCGCTGACGTGCCGACCTTTTGCGCGACGATGGGTTTCCCCGCCTTTAACGCCTTGATGGCGGCGGCGGTGAATTTCCCGACATCGCGCAGGCCTTCAATATAGAGCCCGATAGCGCTGACCCTCGGGTCCTCAATCAGTTCGTTGAGAAAATCCTCGACACCCAGCATGCCCTGATTGCCGGCACTGATAATGTAGGCGAACGGAAGCGCCCGCTGGTTCATGGTGACCGTGGTCCCCAGCATGCCGCTTTGCGTGATGAACGCCGCACCGCGTTCCACAGGTTTGCCACCATGGTGGAATGGCCAGAGCGCCGCACTCTCGACAAAATTCAGCATCCCGGAACAGTTTGGCCCGACGAATGCCATATCGCCTGCTGCCGCGATCAAATCCCGTTCATGCTCTTGTCCTTCGTCACCCAGTTCACCGAACCCTGCCGAATAGCAAACGATGCCGCCTGCATCAGCACGACGCAACGCATCCACCGTCTCTACTGCGACACTGCCGGGAACCGCCAGAAACACTGCGTCCGGACCTTCTGGCAGGTCTGCCACGCAGGCGAAACACGGCTGCCCGGCCATCTGGTCGCGCTTTGGATTAACACCCCAGATGTCGCCCTTGAAACCACCGGCAACGCATTGCTGCGCCGCCAGCTCCGCGCCATTACCGCCGATAAAGGCGGCGTGGCGGGGCGCAAATAGACGTTTCAGATTTTTCCGGCATTCCGGTGTCATGGAGAGTCAGGCCCCGTGTGGTCGCAGCAATGACCGCGAGATGATGTGGCGTTGGATTTCCGAAGTACCATCCCAGATACGATCCAGACGGGCATCCCGCCACAGGCGTTCAACGGGCAAGTCTTCCATCAGGCCCATGCCACCGTAAATCTGTACAGTATTGTCAGCGACCCGCCCGACCATCTCGGCGGCATATAACTTCGCCATGGCGGCATCGTCATCTTCCATGATGCCCTTGTCTGCCTTGCGCGCCGCATTCATGACCAGCAGATCGGCGGCCTTCAGTTCGGTCGCCATATCGGCCAGTTTAAAGGACGTGCCCTGGAACTTGCCGATTGGCTGGCCGAACTGTTTGCGGCTGGCCGCCCACTCAATGGCGAGATCAAGCAGACGTTCGGCCTTGCCACAACATCCGGCGGCAACCCAGACGCGGCCCATCTGAAGCCACTTGCCGGCCAGATCCAGACCCTTTCCCTCTTCGCCCAGAATCCTGGCATTCGGGACCCGGACATTATCAAACGACAATTGAAATGTCTGATAGGCGCGCTGCGCTGCGCACCTTGGGCCACGTTCGATGGCGAACCCTTCCAGACCCGCGTCCACCAGAAACGCCGTCACGCGCTTGCGTGGGCCGCGCGGCGTCTCATCAATGCCGGTGGCGGCAAACAGAATAGCGAAGTCAGCCTGTATGGGGCTGGAGATAAAATGCTTCGATCCATTAATAATCCAGTCATCACCGTTCCGTTCGGCGCGGGTCTGCATGGACATGATGTCGGAACCTGCCCCCGGC
>JAJFIE010000441.1 GCA_021775275.1 Rhodospirillales bacterium
AGTGTTGTCGCCATCGCGACGGATGAACCGTTTGATCATGCGTCCCTGCCGGTTCTTGATCTGGACAATGCAAAAGCAATTACCGACTTCATCGTCGGGCACATGAAGATGGTGGCGGAGACCGATCATGGCGCAGCTTAAGGACGATTGTTTTGCCTTTGGCGGCGACCTGACGCCACTGCATGATGCTCTCGCCGCCATGCATAAGAGGGTCAGTGTGGTGACAGAGCCACACGACATTCCGATCGATCAGGCGTTGGGCCACATTTTGTCCGCGGATATGATAGCGCCCCGTAATGTTCCGCCCCATGATAACAGTGCCGTGGACGGCTATGCCGTCTATTTCGATGATCTGGACGTGGAGAGCACAACGCGGCTTCCCTATACGGGCCGGATCGCAGCGGGGCATCCGCTGGGCAGACCTGCGGTGCACGGCGAGGCGTTACGCATATTCACCGGCGCGCCCATGCCGGTCGGCGCCGATGATGATCAGGCCAGCGGTCCTGACACAGTCTTCATGGAAGAGGACGTCATCGTTGATGGTGATATGGTCATTCTGCCGCCGGGCCTAAAACGCGGAGCAAATCGTCGCGACGCGGGGGAGGATATCGGTGAAGGCTCGGTCATTCTGAAGCAGGGCTGCCGACTGCGGCCACAGGATCTGGGGCTGGCGTCGTCTGTCGGGTTGCATACCCTGCCCGTATATTCACCGTTGCGGGTTGCTGTTTTCTCGACCGGGGACGAAATCCGTGACCCATCCGGCGATGCGCCAGAAGGGTGTGTTTTCGATGCCAACAGAGCCACCGTGAAAGGGTTGCTGAATGGTCTTGGCTGCGCCATTACTGATCTCGGTATTCTGGGCGATGATCAGGCGGAGATTGAGCGTGCGCTCCTGGCCGCGTCGGATGCACATGATGTGTTGATTACCTCGGGTGGTGTATCCGCCGGGGAGGAAGACCACGTGAAGTCCGCCGTCGAAGCCAATGGCAATATTCATCACTGGCGTCTGGCGATCAAACCGGGTCGTCCCATTGCACTGGGACAGGTCGGACGCGCAGCCTTCGTCGGTCTTCCGGGAAATCCCGTCGCGGCCATGGTGACATTCATGGTTCTGGCGCGACCATTGATCCTCTGGATGTCGGGGGCAAGTGATGCGGTTGCCCGGCGATTCCAGATCACGTCGGCGTTTGATTACACGAAAAAGGCCGGTCGTCGCGAGTGGGTGCGGGTGCGATTGGAACAGGATGCCCAAGGGACTCAGATCGCGCACAAGGATCACTCCAGCGGTGCGGGTATTCTGACCTCGATGGTTGGCGCTGACGGACTTGTCGAGTTGCCAGAGGATGTTGAAGTTGTTTCCCCCGGTGACCATGTCTCCTATTTGCCATTTAGTGAGGTCATCGGATGAAATTGCTCTATTTTGCATGGCTGCGCGAGAAAACAGGCGTTGCAAACGAAGATGCTTCGCCACCGGAACATGTCATCACTGTTGCGGATCTGATTCAGTGGCTGGTGCAGCGTGGCGGCGGGTATAAAACCGCATTTTCTGATCTTTCCGTGGTTCGGGTCGCCGTTAACCAGGAATATGTAGCGTTGGATCACGCCCTAGCGGCAGGTGATGAGGTCGCGTTCTTTCCACCCGTGACAGGTGGATGAAGACAGGTCAGGGGGAAAGACGTTGATCCGGGTTCAGCAGGAAGACTTCAATATCGGGCAGGAAATTGATGCCCTGACATCCGGAAATACGGCCATTGGCGGCATTTGTACATTTACCGGCACTGTCCGTGATATGGGTAGTGATCGTCAGGTCACGGCCATGACGCTCGAACACTACCCCGGCATGACAGAAAAGGCGCTCGCAGAAATCGAGGCGGAAGCCGCCGCCCGCTGGCCCTTGTCCGCCAGCCTGATCGTCCATCGCTACGGTCGTTTGCAACCGGGGGACCGGATTGTGCTGGTCATCACTGCATCGGCTCACCGACAAGCCGCCTTCGATGCCTGCCAGTTCCTGATGGACTGGCTGAAAACCAAAGCGCCATTCTGGAAAAAAGAAGAAGCGGAGGATGGCATTCAGTGGGTCGAAGCGCGGGACAGCGATGATGATGCCGCCGCACGGTGGAAGACCGACAAATAAGCGCTCGTCCTTAAAGGAATGATGACATATGGCGAATGAAGACACCTCGAATGACCTGAACGATTCTCCGACAGAAATGGTGGAGGCGTACAGGAGCGTAGATTTTCTGGAAAGCGCCGATGGACGTGTTCTTCGCATGCTTGCCGAGTATCTGGAGCCGCAAACACGGTTCGATAATGCCGGCGTCAGCGATACTATCGTCGTCTTCGGTTCAGCCCGTACTTTGTCGCCAGAAGTAGCCGGGGAAGCTCTGGCTCGTGCAGAAAAGACGGGGCGCAATGTTCATACCGCCCGGCGTGATGTGGAAAATGCGCGTTACTACGAGGCGGCAAGAACGCTGTCACGCCGCCTGACGGAATGGGCCAAAACCATTGATGGCGCGCAAAATCGTTTCGTGATTTGCTCCGGAGGCGGTCCGGGGATCATGGAGGCCGCGAACCGCGGGGCGGCGGATGTCGACGGTGTTACAATCGGCCTTAATATCACCCTGCCACATGAACAACACGAAAACCCCTTCATCACCGATGAACTGGCGTTCAAGTTCCGGTATTTTTTCATGCGCAAATTCTGGTTCGTCTATCTTGCCAAGGCGGTGATCATCTTTCCCGGTGGCTTTGGCACCATGGATGAGTTGTTCGAGGTTCTTACACTGGACCAGACCGGCAAGCTGGAGCATCCATTGCCCATTGTATTGTTCGGGGGGGATTATTGGGACAAGGTTCTGAACCTGGATGCGATGATTGAGATGGGGACCATTGGTGAGAGCGACCTCACACTTTGTCTGAAGACCAATTCGGTAGATGAGGCCTTCGATTTTCTGGTGAGGGAACTCTCGGCCCGTGCTGTTGAACGCCCGGGCGGCAATCTCTAGGATCAACAGCAACAATCACTTCAGCCGGTTTTACCAACCAGTGTCTCGTAGTCTTCCCGCAGGGTGCGGGTAATGTCGCCAACCATATAAGTGTTATCATCAATGCGTCCAACCGGGGTGACCTCCGCTGCGGTGCCGGTAAGGAAAACCTGTTCCGCTTTTTCAAGCTCGTCAGGCATGATGGTCCGCTCAATGACTTCAATACCGCGTGCTTTTGCCAGCTTGATCACCGTCTGGCGGGTGATGCCATCCAGGAAACAGTCCGGCGTTGGTGTGTGCAATCTACCGTCACCAAAGGTCATGAAAATATTTGCGCCAGTGGCTTCCGAGACGTGGCCGCGATAATCCAGCATCAGGGCGTCCTCGAATCCTGCGTTTTCCGCCGCGTGCTTGGACAGGGTGCAGATCATGTAAAGACCCGCCGCCTTGGCATGGACCGGGGCGCAGTCCGGCGCCGGGCGACGCCAGGGCGCGGACTGCAATCGAATGCCCCGTCCCCGCGCTTCCGGGTCGAAATAGTTGGGCCAGGGCCAGGCCGCGATCGCGAGATTGATCGTGGATTTC
>JAJFIE010000442.1 GCA_021775275.1 Rhodospirillales bacterium
GCAAGACTGGGGGCCGATCTATGATCGCTCGGACCTGGACGGGTTTTATCTGGCTATCGGATCAAGCGGCAACCAGTTCAAAAACGGCCCCACGGCAGGCAAGATGATGGCAGCCCTGATTGAGGCCTGCGAGAACGGTCACGACCACGATGCCGACCCGGTGACGTTCACGCTTGAACACATCGGCCACACCATCGATCTGGGCTTCTGCTCGCGCAACCGCGAGATCAACGAGAATTCAAGTTTTTCGGTGATTGGATGATCCGTCACACAATCGGCGAGCCGAACCCCCAACTGTAAGGCACTGCGCCAGAGATAGCGATGACGTCTCCATGCTCGGGGACATAGTCTGTGTTGATGGTCCCGGGCATGTCGCGGGTCACGTCCCGACCGTTGCACCAGACCAGAAAGACGTCGTGCTCACGGATTTTCAGGCGCGAGAAAATGTCGGCCACAGTGCTGCCGGCATTCAGTGTCATCGGACGGCTGACAGCACCCCCCACATCGCGCTGAATGCTGTTGAACACGCGGACCTCAATCTCGATTTCGATACCAGAGGTATTGTGTCCGATCATATTCATGACGCACTGACCTTTTTGCTGTCTCATCCCGACATTTCGGCGACATGGTAGGGTGCAATAAACAGGGTGACCTTGACCCTGGTCAAATGTGATCGCATTGATATCGGTCATATTCAGGCATCCGGATAACTGGCATTGTTGCGTCATCCATTGGATAATGATCCGTGACATTTCTTGAACTTACATGTGAGGTTCCATGAAGGTTCGTCCTCTCAAGCCCGTTCAATTCTATCGCCCGTGTGATCCATCCGCCCTACCCTTTAAAACCACGGATGAGGTGATGTCACTGGACGGCGCGCTCGGTCAGGACCGTGCGATGGAAGCTATCCGCTTCGGCAGCGCCACCCTCGCCGAAGGCTTTAATTTGTTCCTGTATGGCCCACCCGGAACCGGGAAATTTGACATCGTTCACCGCTTTCTGTCTGAAAAGGCGGCGGGAGAAGCGACCCCCGACGACTGGGTCTACGTCAATAACTTCGACGACACACACAAACCAACGGCCATGCCCCTGCCGCCCGGGCGTGGACTGGAACTGAAACAGGCTATCCACCAAACCATCGACGATATTCGTGCGGCGGTAATCACTGTTTTTGAGAGCGATGATTACCGGAACCGCCATCAGGTGCTGGAGGAAAGCTACCGACAGGATCAACAACACGCCTTCGATAGCCTGTCGGAAGCAGCTGCGGCAAAGAATGTCGCTCTGATCATGACGCCCAGGGGGTTTGCCCTGGCGCCTACACGGGATGGACAGGTCGTCGGCCCCGATGTGTTCGCCAAACTGGAAGATGCTGAACGTGAGCGCTGGCAGGCTGATATCAAGGAACTGGAGAAGGAACTGGAAGCCATCATCGCGACCATTCCGCGCCGCACCAAGGAACTTCGCAACAAATTACAGGAAATGAACCGTGAGATTACGGCCTACGTGGTGGATTCCCACATGTCCGACCTGCTTACCGGGTTCGGTGGATTGCCACAGGTGGCGGTTTTCGTAGACGCCATGCGCGCCGATCTGATCGACAATATCCGCACCGTGCTCGGGATGGACGGGGATGCCAAGGCTGATGGCTCTCAACTCCTTAGCAGCATGAGCAGCAATGGCGGTGCGGCCCTCGGGTTCGGGCGATACGAGGTAAATGTGGTTGTCACCAATTCACCGGAATCCGGTGCGCCGGTCATCTACGAAGACCACCCGACCCTCGGCAATCTCATAGGTCGGATCGAGCATGTGGAGCATATGGGCGCATTGTTGACGGACTTCCGCATGATCAAGCCGGGGGCTTTTCATCTGGCCCTGGGCGGTTATCTGCTGCTAGATGCGCGTCAGGTCCTGATTCAGCCCTTTGCCTGGGAAGCACTGAAACGCACGATCCGTGGCCGATGTATCAAAACCGAAAGTCCGGGCAAGTACCTGACGGTGATCGGCACGGTATCACTGGAACCCGCACCGATTCCCCATGAGGTCAAGATCGTGCTGCTGGGTGATCCGATGATGTATTACCTGCTGTCGGCCTACGACCCCGAGTTCTCGGAACTGTTCAAGGTCGGTGCTGACTTTGGCGACCGCATGGAACGAACGCCAGAGACAGAAAAGCGGTTCTCTGAATGCATCGCCATGCTGGTGAAGAAACACAATATGCGCGCCTTTGAGAAAACTGCCGTGGCCCGGATTATTGAATACAGCGCCCGTGAGGCCGGAGATTCAGAGCGGCTGTCGCTGGAACTCGCCAAGATCAAGGATTTGATGCACGAAGCTGACTGGATTGCCGGCGCAGAAAATTCAAACCGGGTGAAACGCGGCCATGTAGAGCAAGCCCTGGATGCTGCCCGATATCGAAAGGATCGAATTCGGGAGCGCTCGCAAGAGGCCATCCAGCGCGGTGACATATTGATCGATACGACCAGCGAAAAGGTTGGTCAGATCAATGCGCTGAGCGTGTTGCAGATCGGCGGTTACAGCTTCGGTCGGCCAACCCGTATCACGGCGCGGACCTGGATGGGTAAAGGACGCGTAATTGACATCGAACGAGAGGTTGAACTGGGTGGGTCGCTGCACTCCAAAGGGGTGATGATCCTGACAAGCTATCTGAGTTCCCATTTTGTACCGGGAACACCGCTCGCGCTGGCGGCCAGTCTGGTGTTTGAGCAGAGCTATGGCGGCGTCGATGGCGACAGCGCATCATCAACCGAACTCTACGCCCTGCTCTCGGCCCTTTCCGACATCCCCATCAAGCAATCCCTTGCCGTGACCGGATCGGTCAATCAACACGGCCTTGTTCAGGCCATCGGTGGCGTGAATGAGAAAATCGAGGGCTTTTTTGACATTTGCCAGGAACGCGGTCTGAATGGTGAACAGGGGGTGCTGATCCCCGTATCCAATGTCAAACACCTCATGCTGCGACAGGACGTAGTGGGTGCCGCGCGCAAGGGCAGGTTCCGCATCTACCCCGTTGAAACCATCAGCCAGGGCATTGAACTGCTGACCGGCGTGCCCGCCGGTATCCGCCGCCCGAACGGCACGTTCAAGGACGGCACCGTGTTCGCCGCTGTGGAAAGTCGCCTGTTGGGATTTGCCGACGCTTTCAGGTCCTTTAGTAAAGGAAGCGGAAGCGGAGGTGAAATGGAGACCCGGCAATGACCCCGGCAAAAACCGGAAACACCATTCGGCATTTTCGGCGGTTTGTCCTGACCCTGAGTTTGTCCGCTGATGAGGATCCGATCCAGACCATTGAGCATACCGCGCAGCTCGCCAGAGAACTCAATAGTGACGTGGCTTGTCTGTGTGTCAGGGACAGCGATTTGCTCGACTATGCCGCATTGCCCTTCGCCCGGGAGTTTTCCGTCCATGGCGCGCTGACCCGACCCTTGAATGCCGATGACATGCGCAATGAGATGAACCACCGTGCGTCGTCAATTCATCAAATTCTGGAGAAATTGACGTCCGACCAACAACGACAGAGCACCTTCCACATCGTTGATGGCCGACTGGTTGAAAAGGCCATGGAAGCAGCCGAGGAAAATGACCTGTTAGTCGTGACCGTTGCATCGCGGACTCCCGGTCACGTCGGACCGGCCTACGAGAATATCCGCAGAGTCGTGGAGCAAACCCGGCGTGACCTCCTGATGTTGGCGGGGGCTGGCGCTCCACGCACAGGGCCTGTCGTATTGCTTGTGGACGAAGACGTTCCTTCCGGACGAACCTTAAGAATCGCCCTCCATGTCGCCCAATCCCGCCAATCGGGTCTGGATATTTTCATCGCCGACGATGTCGCGTTGAGCCGAGCGGTACGGCAACGGTGCGATGAAATTTTCACCTTGGACGATAACCCCGCGCCCCATCTATCTATCAACTCCCTGAACAGATGCCTGTCGCGCCCGTGGCGACCCCATCCCTGCTCCCTTATGGTGCTGGAGTTCGATAAAGGTCTGCCATCCCTCGGTTTTCTTGATCAATCTCTCAGGATCTTTCAGGCTCCTTTGCTGCTGCTCAGGCGTCACATCAACGAGAGCCCTTCTGTTTGATATTGACATGGAAATAAAAGGCGCGCTCAGTACCGCGAGAGAACATTTCGAACTTGGATTTGTGGTGAAAAATGAAAGTTAGCAGGCTTCCTTCTCTTGCTGCCTTAAAAGCTTTTGAGTCTGTTGGTCGGCATCTGAGTTTTCAGCGCGCTGCCGAAGAAGTATGTCTGACGCCATCGGCTGTCAGCCATCAGGTCCGCACGCTGGAGAACCAGTTGGGCGCGCGGCTGTTCGTGCGGCGACATCATGAACTTGAACTCACGCCTATCGGACTCAGCTATCTGGGCCGTATTCAGGCCATCATCGCCGACCTGCTGGACGCAACGACAGATGTTGTGGACAGCAACGGACAAGCCCCGTTATCGATCCAGCTGTGTCCCAGCCTCGGGGCCACCTGGATGATCCCCCGCCTTGGTTCGTTCCGCGAAGCTCACCCCGAACTTGAAATCAATATCGTGACGCCCTACGAAGACCCACACTTCCTGTTACCAGAAGTGGACGTGGGTGTACTGTACGGAAACGGAAACTGGACCGGGGTACGAACCGAGTACCTCATGGGCGAACAGGTTTTCCCCGTGTGCAGCCCCGGGTACCTGAAATCAACGTCGCCACTCAAGCACCCGGCGGACCTCGTCGAGCATACAATCATCCGCTGCAACATTGCGGCAAACCCGGAATGGGCGACATGGTGTGACGCGGTTGGCTTGACAGATTTCAAACCAAAACAGAATTTGCGTTTCCATAACCGCGTCCAGTCCCTGGCCGCAGCCGTGGAGGGTCTGGGTATAGCCATGGGCCGCCGCCCTGCCGTCGATGATTTACTCGATACCGGCAAGCTTGTTATCCCGTTCGATACCATGCTGGATGGATTTGGCGCGTACTATTTGGTCTATCCAGACCAGTCCGGACGGCTGCCACGGATTGCGGCATTCCGCGCCTGGATCATGTCACAGGGTGCAGAGACGGACTCTCATTTGTTCCCGGTCCAGCCAAAGCGTGGCCCCGTCGCGGTCGCCTAAGAGCCGCGAACGAACTGCATTGATGTGAACTTCTGTCGGAAATCGGAAACGTCACTGGCGATGGCCGTGGCGTCTTCTTCATCGAGAAGGCAACGTTTCATAAATTCGGCGATACTCTGCATATGCGCTTCGTTCATACCCCAACGCACGATTTCCGGTGTGCCAATGCGCAAGCCATTCATATCGCCCTCCACGGGTGCTATCGGCAGGCCGATGCCACAAGTGAGGATATTGGCCTGACGCAGGCGTTTGGCGGCCGCCTGCCCACCGCCAAACTGCGCCGCTTCGATGGCGAACTGGTGCGAGGCGGTATAGCCGTTTCCCGCGGCGTAGAGTGGGAAACCTTCCGATGCCAGCGCTTCCGCCAGCGTTCGCGCGGTATCAATCATCGCCGCCGCATAGGCCTCGCCATATTCCTTCCAGTCGAGCAATGTCAGCGCCAGGGCAGCGGACTTGGCTGCGTCGAAATTAGCCGTGAGACCGGGAAAGGCGATCCGATCCAGACGTTCCGCAAGTTCCGCATCATTGCTCACGATCAGGCCCGACGCCGGACCACCCAGGCTTTTGTAGGTACTCATGGTCATCATATGCGCGCCTTCATCCAGCGGGTTCGGCCATGCCCGCCCGGCGAACATACCGGAAAGATGCGCAGCATCGAACAGCACGTAAGCGCCAACGTCATCGGCGACGTCCCTGATCTCGGCAACCGGATGGGGTCTCAGATTGAGGCTGCCACCGATGGTGATCAGGCTCGGTTTCACCCTGTGGGCAAGCTCGCGCAAGGCATCCATATCCACTGTATAACTGTTTGAATCAACCGGGGCGGGATGGATATCGAGGCCGTAAAGCCCTGCCGCGCCAGG
>JAJFIE010000443.1 GCA_021775275.1 Rhodospirillales bacterium
ATCATCTTACGATTTAGCAGAGTCCTGTGTTTTTGGTAAACAGTCGCCGCCACCTAGTATCTGCGACCCCAATCAGCTCCAGAAGCAATTTCTTTCACCAACCAGGGCATGCCTTCTCCCGAAGTTACGGCATCAATTTGCAGAGTTCCTTAACCAGTATTCTCTCACGCGCCTTAGCCTACTCAGCCCACCTACGTGTGTCCGTTTGCGGTACGGTCACTCAAGCTTCATCACGAGGTTTTTCTAGGAAGCATGGAATCAACGACTTTATGGACCGAAGTCCTCGTCATAACGCCTTGGAATTAGTCTCCCGGATTTACCTAAGAGACCTTCCTACACGCTTAAACCGGAATCCAATAACCGGATCGTTTATCCTTCTCCGTCACCCCTTGACATAGCAAACTTGAATGGTTCCGGAATATTAACCGGATGTCCATCGCCTACGCTTTTCAGCCTCGGCTTAGGCCCGACTAACCCTGGGCGGACGAGCCTTCCCCAGGAAACCTTAGGTTTTCGGCGAGACGAATTCTCATCGTCTTTATCGCTACTCATGTCAGCATAATCACTTCTGATACCTCCAGCCATCCTTACGATTGACCTTCACAGGCGTACAGAAAGCTCCTCTACCGCGTTAGAAAATCCGCAGAAATTCTAACACCCGTAGCTTCGGTGGAATACTTAGCCCCGTTACATTTTCGGCGCAGGTTTGCTCGACCAGTGAGCTATTACGCTTTCTTTAAAGGGTGGCTGCTTCTAAGCCAACCTCCTGGCTGTTTGTGCACTCCCACATCCTTTTCCACTTAGTATTCACTTAGGGACCTTAGCTGACGGTCTGGGCTCTTTCCCTTTCGTCCAAGGACCTTATCACCCATGGACTGTCTCCCGCGATAGTCTTACTGGTATTCGGAGTTTGATAGGGTTTGGTAACCGTTTCCGGCCCCTAGTCCTTTCAGTGCTCTACCCCCAGTAAGTAGTGGCGCGAGGCTATACCTCAATATATTTCGAGGAGAACCAGCTATTTCCGAGTTTGTTTAGCCTTTCACTCCGACCCACAGCTCATCCGAGAATTTTTCAACATTCACCGGTTCGGGCCTCCAACTGTCTTTCGACAGCCTTCACCCTGGCCATGGGTAGATCACTCGGCTTCGGGTCTAATCCCTACAACTAAACGCCCTATTCAGACTCGCTTTCGCTTCGGCTTCGTGCCGTAACACTTAACCTTGCCGCAGAGATTAACTCGCTGACTCATTATGCAAAAGGCACGCAGTCACTCATTGCCACAAGGGCCATAGAGCTCCTACTGCTTGTAGGCACACGGTTTCAGATACTATTTCACTCCCCATCAGGGGTACTTTTCACCTTTCCCTCACGGTACTAGTTCACTATCGGTCGGAAGCGTGTATTTAGCCTTACCAGATGGTCCTGGCTGATTCACACAAGATTTCTCGTGTCCCGTGCTACTCGGGATACCTTTAAGGCTGCTTTGGATTTCACTTACAGGGCTATCACCTTCTATGGCCAGGTTTCCCAACCTGTTCAATTATCCTAATCAGTCCTATGTCAAGGTCCCACAACCCCGCATGTTAAGAACATGCGGTTTAGGCTATTTCCCGTTCGCTCGCCGCTACTAGGGAAATCACTATTGTTTTCTTTTCCTTCAGGTACTTAGATGTTTCAGTTCCCTGAGTTTGCCCCCTACCACTATGTATTCATGATAGGGTAATTTGCTGTAAGGCAAATTGGGTTTCCCCATTCAGATATCTCCGGATCGAAGCTTATTTGGCAGCTCCCCGAAGCTTTTCGCAGCTATTCACGTCTTTCATCGCCAGCTCCCGCCAAGGCATCCACCGTGCGCCCTTAATAACTTGACCATAAAATCGTAAGTCACAGACTTAAGTAAGTCTGCGCGTTATCATTTATGGTGTCGCGCGTGAGTACCAACAACGCATTGCAATGCGTGCAGTAATCATACATTTAATACTTACAGTTAATTTGATTAACTTATCGAATTGTCAAAGAACCTACCGCTTCTAAAGCGGATTTAAACTTTTTTAAAAAACTTAATGTGGAGCCAGTCGGGATCGAACCGACGACCTCCTGGTTGCAAACCAGGCGCTCTCCCAGCTGAGCTATGGCCCCCTTCTTCGCCAAGGCTACGAAGGGCAGACCCTAAACAGCGCCGCACGTCCCTATATAAGGCTGATAGTGCCTGCACTGCGAAGCTTCAGCGAAGCAGTGTGGGCGTGCGTGGATTTGAACCACGGACCTCACCCTTATCAGGGGTGCGCTCTAACCAACTGAGCTACACGCCCGTGCATACTTCTAATCTTTTAAAGATCAATACCTCACTTAAAGTGAGTACAAAATAGATCAATCAAAACTAAACAGCGTTAAATAAGAGTAGTAATCCTAAGGACAAAATCAAAGACACCAATCTATGATTTTGTTTGACCTAAGGTCTCGGGCTAGCATCTTCCAATATTTTCAGACAACCGACCCTGCTTTGCTAAAGCTTCGCAGGGCTGGCGATCCTTCCATACCAGAATTATTGATGCCAGCTAACCAGTGACACCTTAGAAAGGAGGTGATCCATCCGCAGCTTCCGCTACGGATACCTTGTTACGACTTCACCCCAATCATGAATCATACCTTGGGCGGCTTCCTCCGAAGTTAGAATACCGACTTCTGGTATAACCCACTTTCGTGGTGTGACGGGCGGTGTGTACAAGGCCCGGGAACGTATTCACCGTGGCATGCTGATCCACGATTACTAGCGATTCCAACTTCATGGAGTCGAGTTGCAGACTCCAATCCGAACTGGGACGGCCTTTTTGAGATTAGCTCCCCCTCGCGGGTTGGCAACCCATTGTAGCCGCCATTGTAGCACGTGTGTAGCCCTGGACATAAAGGCCATGAGGACTTGACGTCATCCCCACCTTCCTCCGGCTTCACGCCGGCAGTCTCCCTAGAGTGCCCAACTTAATGCTGGCAACTAAGGGTAGGGGTTGCGCTCGTTGCGGAACTTAACCCAACATCTCACGACACGAGCTGACGACAGCCATGCAGCACCTCTACTACTGCCCCGAAGGGAGACTCCATCTCTGGAGCTGTCAATAGC
>JAJFIE010000444.1 GCA_021775275.1 Rhodospirillales bacterium
CCTCTCCCGGTTTGCGTTTCAGGGTTTCATCGGTCACCGTAGTGGTCTCGCCGTCTTCCGTTTTCTTCGTCTTGATTTTGGAAGATGTGATCCGGGGCAGGCCGAATTTCGCCGAAACGCCCTGCTGGCTTACATCCAGTTCCTGAAGCACACCGGTCGTGGGGATTACCTGTTTCAAGGCGTCATCGGCCGTCAGGGAAAAATCAGCCGTCAGGTCGTCCACATAGTCTTCCCACGGCGCGACCAGTGTCACCGCCATGTTGAACGATCCGGCTTGGTGCTGGAATTCGACGGGTTCCGCCGTGGTCCGATTGCTGAGTCCGCCTTCACAACCAACAAACAGGAACAGCGATGACAGCACGATCATCCGGCAAACAAACGGGGGCATGGTATTTCTCCCGATTAATGTGGCGCGCATCCACAGAAACGCGCCGAGAACCCATAAGATTTCTTAAATCAGAGTACCGTTTTCCGTGTATGTCAGTTTAATTTATCCCTGAAAAACAAACAATAATTGTTTAAAAGGCAAGTTGTAAGTTTACTGTAAGTATTGAAAACCCTCACTTTTTGACCTCTTTACATTGAATACAATATGGATGCGGACTACGCTCTTCGCGAATGAGGGTGCCTGGTGTGCAGAACGACTCAAATCACGACATGCAAAAACGGACGGTTGGAATCGTCATTGCGGGGGCAGTGCTGATCGTCGCTGTGGTGTTGTACGGTGTAGCTGTTCTTGACCGGGTTCGTGGCATTGAGACTTACTGGGAGACATTCAGCGCTGATTCCGCAAACCGCGATGAGCAAATTCATCGCATCCAGCAGCAACTGGGCTACGGCGGCTTTATCCATAATTTCAAGAATTTCATTCTGCGTGGTGACCTTGATTACATGGACAGGGCGCGCGAAAACCTCAAACAGATTCGCCTTTCCATCGATATGTTGAACAAGGAAAATTTATCCGGACCGGAACGCGCCGCACTGGGCACAATCGTTTCGCAGGTTAAGGTCTATGAAGTCAAACTCGACTTTGCGGATAACGCCTTCATGGACGGGATGTCTACAAATGAAGTGGATGGTATGGTCATTCTGGATGACAGTGCGACCCTCACAGCATTGCAAACCCTTACAAGTGCAAGCGCTGTACGTCTGAAACAGGTGCAGGATGCGACTGAGGAGCAACTGAACTCAACGATCCGGTTTGCGTCACTTGGCCTGCTCGCCGTGCCATTGATCATTTTGGTTTGCTTTGTTCTGTACCGCGCCATGCGGTCACTGACCCGGGCGCACGCCGATACCCGGGCGGCGTCCGAGCGGCTGGAGGGGCTGCTGGATACCTCGCCCGAAGCAATGATTGTTGCGAACGAGAACGGGGTAATTATCCGCGCCAACCGGGCGGCAACGGATATGCTGGATTATGAGCAGGGAGAACTCATAGGCAAGCCGCTGGTGTCAATGATCCCGCAAGAAAGCCGGGAGCAGCATCTGGCGAAATTCGGGACCTTTGTCAAAACACCAAGATATGGTGTTTTGAGTATTGAGGGCGACATCTATGCACTGACGAAAACGGGTCGTGAGATTCCCATTGAGATCAGCCTTAGCGCCATGGAACAGAGCGCGGAACTGTTGATATCGGCGACGGTGCGCGACATCACCCTGCGGCTGGCCTATGAGAACGCCCTGATGGATGCACGGGAAAAAGCGATAGCAGCGAGCGACGCGAAATCCCAGTTCCTGGCCAATATGAGCCACGAAATCAGAACGCCCATCAACGCGGTGATCGGGTTGAGTGCTTTGTCAATGAAGACAAACCTGAATGCCAAGCAGCTGGATTATACCCGCAAGATTTTCTCCTCCGGTCAGCGATTATTGGAAGTGGTCAATGACATCCTTGATTTTTCAAAGATCGAGGCCGGTAAACTCGATATTGACCGATCCCGTTTTCTGCTCGGAACAGTTATACGGGATGTCACCGCCATACTGGCGGTTCGGGCGGAAGAAAAGCAAATAGGATTTACCTTCCAGGTTTCGCCGGACGTGCCGGATGCGTTGATCGGTGATTCGCTGCATCTGGGCCAGGTGCTGACCAACCTCATCAGCAATTCGATAAAGTTCACCGATACAGGGACGGTCATTGTCCGGTGTGATGTGGACTCCGCCAACAACGATCCCCTTGTTCTCAGGTTTTCTGTTACGGATACAGGGATCGGCATCCCGGCGGATCGCATGTTCGGGTTGTTTGACGCCTTTTCCCAGGCGGATACGTCCGCCACGCGGCGCTTCGGTGGAACCGGTCTTGGTCTGGCGATCTGCAAGAATATTGTCGATGCCATGGGTGGTGAGATCGGTGTCACCAGTGAGCTCGGAAAAGGCAGCACGTTCACCTTTACCGTCCCGCTGGAGGAAGACTCCATTACCGGTTTGGATGATCAGCCGTCAGTACCGACAGATTCCGGTGATGTGGTGCTGGTGGAGGCGGCCAAAGGTAAAAGGGT
Source organism: Rhodospirillales bacterium (assembly GCA_021775275.1). GTDB lineage: Bacteria > Pseudomonadota > Alphaproteobacteria > Rhodospirillales > Casp-alpha2 > JAJFIE01. Next base: position 2,496 of record JAJFIE010000444.1, read on the forward strand.
GCTGGTGGTTGAGGACAACAACCTCAATCAGCAGGTCGTACGGGAAATCCTCGAAAACGAGGACTTGCTCGTGGATACCGCCGACAATGGCCGCATTGCACTCGACGTATTGTTCAAGCAGGGTCCCGCAGTCTATGCAGCAATCCTGATGGATGTTCAGATGCCTGAAATGGACGGGGTGACGGCAACGCGCGAAATCAGGGCTGATCCGTCATTCGATGATGTGCCGATCATTGCCTTGACAGCGCATGCCCTGAGCGAAGACCGTCAGCATTGTCTTGATGCGGGCATGGACGGCCATCTGACAAAACCGGTTATCGCCGATGA
>JAJFIE010000445.1 GCA_021775275.1 Rhodospirillales bacterium
CAGACCAGCCGGGAAGCGGGCCAGTAGGAAGGTGAACATGATGGGCATGAACAGGAATATCTTCGCCTGTAACGGGTCAGCCGGTTGCGGGTTCAGTTTCTGTTGCAGGAACATGGAAATGCCCATGATCAACGGCCACACGCCGATCATCAGGAAATCCGGCGGACCCCAGGGGATCAGGCCGAACAGGTTGAAGATGGTCGTGGGATCGGGCGCCGACAAATCCTGAATCCAGCCAAAAAACGGCGCATGCCGCATCTCGATGGTCACGAACAACACTTTGTAGAGCGAGAAGAATACCGGAATCTGAATGACAATTGGCAAGCAGCCGGCAGCCGGGTTGGCTTTCTCGCGCTTGTACAACGCCATCATTTCCTGATTGAGTTTGACCTTGTCATCGCCATAGGACTCCCGGAGTTTCTTCATTTCCGGTTGCAGTTTCTTCATTTTGCTCATGGCCACGTAGGACTTGTTGGCCAGAGGGAAGAAGGCGGCCTTGATGGCGATGGTCAATAACAGGATGGAAACACCGAGGTTGCCGACATGGCCATTCAGCCACAAAAGCGCCTGAAAGATGGGTTTGGTAAGGAAATAGAACCAGCCGAAATCAATGGCCAGGTCAAACCGGTCAACACCGAACTCCTCAGCATAACCATCCAGCAACGGCACTTCCTTTGCGCCGGCAAAGAAATGACTTTCAAATTCCACCATACCGCGGGCGGGAATGGCCTGGATTTCGCCGAGATAGTCCACCTGATAACGGTCGACGCCTTCGTCGCTGCGGTGCACGAAGCGGGTATTGACGGCCTTGTCCTGTTCCGGGACCAGCGCGGTCAGCCAGTACTTGTCCGTGATGCCAATCCATCCACCCGTCGCGGATTGTTCAATGACACCCTGTTCCTGCAAGTCGTCGTAATCGACCTCGGTGAGGGTCTCATTGAATACACCGAGCAGACCTTCATGCAGAATGAAGAACCCGGTGACTTCGGGCGTGGTGCGGCGGGAAACCAGACCATAGCTGTGAACGGATGTGGCCGTGTCACTGGCGTTCTCGACGCGCTGGACCACGGAAAACATGTAGTTGTCATCGATGGAGATGATCTTCTTGAAAACCAGCCCTTCGCCATTGCTCCAGCTTAACGTAACGGGTGTCGATGGCGTCAGTTCCCGGACGTCAGCGGTCCAGACGGTTTCCGGTGTCGGCATGGTCATGGCAACGCCACTTGCCCCCGCAATCCAGCCGAAGTCGGCGTAATAGGCATTCTTCAGCCCTTTTGGCAGCAACACGACAATTTCGGCGCTCTTGGGGTCCAAGCCCTCCCGGTAGTCGCGCAGAGACAGGTCGTCAATCAGCCCGCCAACCAGCGAGATGGAGCCGTCCACCCGGGGCGTGTTGATAACAACCCGACTTGCCGCGCCAAGGATTTCGGTGCGATTGGCATTTTGCACAGCAGCCGTATCGACGGCGGCCATTTCCGGCGACGGCAGTTCACTGGTCTGACCGGCGCCGTCAACGGTTGGCAGGGAAGATGTTGCATCCGGCGCTGTGCCGCTTGCGCCGTCGGAGGTCTGCTGGCTACTGACCGCCTGAGGATCGGGCGCCGGCCGGGTCATATTGAAATAGGCTTCGAAGCCCACCAGGATCGCGATCGACAGCACAATCGCCAGGATCATATTTTTATTGTCGAGCATTACTTGTTTCCCTGGATTTCTTGATTTTTGGTGGGGTCAATTAGCAATCATTGTTGATCATCGCGTGCGCGGGGGGACAGGATCGTGCCCGCACGCTCCCCACGGATGGCAACGGCAAACACGTTTCAGCGTCAACCATAGCCCATGAAGCACGCCGTGGGATTTCAATGCTTTAACGGCATAGGCGGAACATGTGGGCGTAAACCGGCAATGTCCCGGCATGATCGAGGAAAAAACGTAACTGTACAGACGGACGATACCGACGAGGGTGTAGGTCAGGACCTGTGCCGGATGCTTCAGCACTGCATTCATCGGAATTTGCCCTCCACCCTGTTTCAAACAGCGCGCCCGAAGACGGCTATTGCCAATGGCTCATGTTTTGCGCTGGTCGTCGAGCCGTTTGAACGCGGTTTTTAAATCATTCACAAGCATTGCATACGGTCGTTTGACGGTCGCGGCTCTTCCAATAACGACAAAATCGTAGCCCTCACGGGCATGGAAGGGCGCAACCTCGTCCACTGCGGCGCGTAATCGACGGCGTGCCCGGTTCCGTTTAACCGCATTGCCCACCTTTTTGCTGACGGTGAAGCCAATGCGAACGGTCTCTGGCGGCACAGCCTCCCCGTCGTTATCAGGGCGCTGCCTTGCTTGAACAATCAAACCCGGCGCAACCCATTTCCGTCGCGTGCCAGCGACCCGCAAAAACTGGGGTCGATGTCTTAAGCGAAGGACAGCGGGGGACACGCGCACACTCAGGCAGAAAGACGCTTGCGGCCTTTTGCCCGACGGTTGGCGATAACTTTACGACCACCGACGGTGGCCATGCGGCTCCGAAAACCATGACGGCGCTTACGAACGAGCTTGCTCGGTTGATACGTGCGTTTCACGGAAACTCTCCGAACGTTGACAAGGCACGGTGTATAAGGGGTCGGTTCGCCGAAGTCAACGGCGCTGCACGGCTTTATTTGGGTGTTCTTTTTACGCCCCGGACACTGCCCGGCCTGGCATCGCTTCACGTTTTGTTTATTTCAATTCACTGGAACCGGGGCAGGCTTTGCTACTATAACCATTCGCAGGACGCCATCAGCCGCAAATCGTTGCTGGTGCGGGGGGTTGCGATCAAATTTGCGGCGCTTAAGTGTCGGGTAACGAGCGGGAAAACCGAATGGATTCCTCAGTAGACACAAGGCGCGGTGGCCTGTCCTTAAAACGATTGATGCCGATCGCGCTGATTGTGGCGGGTCTGTGTGCATTTTTCCTGCTGGGCGGGCAGGAATATCTGTCGTTCAGTATGCTCAACGAACACCGGGAAAGCATCATGGCGTGGTATGCGTCCAATATGGTTCTCGCCATCTTCATTTTCTGGGTTGTTTATGCCCTGACAGTAGCCTTTTCCCTGCCCGGCGCCGTATGGCTGACGCTTATCGGAGGCTTTATCTTCGGCACATGGGGAGCATTGATCTCTGTTGTGACGGCGGCAACCGTCGGCTCTGTTCTCATCTTTCTGGCCGCGCGCTACGCCTTTGCCGACTTTTTCCATGCCAAGGCCGGGCCGATGATGCACCGCATGGAAGACGGCTTTCGCGAGAACGCCTTGTCGTACCTGCTGTTTCTGCGTCTTGTGCCGGTGTTCCCGTTCTGGCTGGTCAATCTGGTGCCGGCCTTTCTCGGTGTTCCGTTGAGAACCTATTTTATTGGCACATTCATCGGCATCATTCCCGGCAGCTTCGTTTATTGCAGTGTGGGCAACGGGCTGGGGGCCATATTCGAGAAGGGCGAGATGCCGGACCTCGGTATCATTTTCGAGCCACAGATCCTCATTCCCATCATCGGGCTTGCCGTATTGTCCCTGATCCCCATTGTTTGCAAAAGGTTCAAGAAACGTGAGTAATGCTGACAATACCATCAAGACCGATATCTGCGTCATCGGCGCCGGGTCAGGCGGTTTGTCCGTGGCTGCGGGGGCGTCCCAGATGGGCGCCGACACGGTGCTCATTGAGAAAGGCAAGATGGGTGGCGACTGCCTGAACTACGGATGTGTGCCGTCAAAATCCCTGCTGGCGGCAGGCAAGGCGGCGCACGCCATGCGCCACGGCGCAGTGTTTGGCGTCGCACCCGTTGATCCGGTCATCGACCACCGGGCGGTCTATGACCATGTGCAGGGCGTCATTGATGGCATTGCACCCAATGATTCCGTCGAACGTTTCGAAGGCCTTGGCGTCAAAGTCATTGAAAGCGAGGGTCGCTTCGTCGATCGCCATACTGTTGAGGCCGGAGGCGCGCGTATCAAGGCCCGACGGTTTGTCATCGCCACGGGATCATCGGCGTCCGTGCC
>JAJFIE010000446.1 GCA_021775275.1 Rhodospirillales bacterium
GGCGGCACCCCGGCCCAGGTCTCCGGCCCCACAGGACCCATGACCGTGGTGACGGCGGGTATCATCATGCAGTACGCCCATGATCCCGCCATCGCCTTTACCGTGGTGATGATGGCAGGCGGCATGCAGGTTGCCTTTGGCGTGTTGGGGTTCGGTCGCTATATCCACCTGATGCCCATGCCGGTGATTTCCGGCTTCATGAGCGGAATTGGTTGCATTATCATTGCCCTGCAACTGGCCCCCTTGCTGGGCCATCCGACCATGAGTAGTGTTGTTGATTCCATCATGGCTTTGCCCGCTGTAGTGGGTGACCCGTTGGTCGATGCGGCAATTGTTGGCCTGCTCAGCCTCACCATCATGTGGTTCATGCCGACGTCATTCAGGCAGCATGTGCCGCCACCCCTGGTCGCGCTGGTTATAGGAACAGTGTGCGCCGCCCTGTTTTTCACGGAGGCCCCGGTTTTGGGTGCCATACCGACGGGCTTTCCTGTGCCGCACATGCCAACTTTTGATCTGGCGACCCTCAGAAGCATGCTGGAATCCGCGTTCGTTCTTGCCATGCTGGGCACCATTGACAGCCTGTTGACGTCACTGGTCGCCGACAACGTAACGCAAACCCATCATCGCCCGAACCGTGAATTGATCGGGCAGGGCATCGGTAATGCGGTGGCAGGCCTGTTTGGCGGCATTCCGGGCGCAGGGGCGACCATGCGCACGGTCATTAACGTCCGCGCCGGCGGCCGGACACCCTTGTCCGGCGCCCTGCATGCCGTGGTATTGCTGGCCATCGTCCTGGGCCTTGGCCCCCTTGCCGCGCATATCCCGCACGCGGTGTTGGCCGGGATTCTGATTAAAGTCGGGTTTGATATCATTGACTGGGGCTATCTTCGGCGTCTGCGCCGGGCGCCCCGGGCGGGCCTGATCCTGATGGCCGTGGTTCTGGTGCTGACCGTGTTTGTTGACTTGATCGTTGCGGTCATGGTCGGCATCGTTCTGTCCAGCCTGTTGCTCACCAAGCGCATGGCGGATTTGCAGCTGGAAAACCTGAAAACCATCTCCTACCCAACCGAGGAAACGAACTTTACGGATGAAGAGAACGCCATCCTGCATGCAGCAGATGGCCATATTGTGCTGTGCGAGCTTCGCGGGCCATTCAGTTTTGGCGCGGCGTCGGGCGTGACCAAAAGGATGGCCCGGGAAGGCGAGCACAGCGTGCTTATTATCGACCTCAGTGATGTTCCGATGATTGATTCCAGCGCATCGTTTGCCCTGGAGGATATCATTGGCAACGCCAGTGCGGCAGGCAGGCACGCCCTGCTTGTTGGCGCACAACCGAAAGTGCGGCTAGTTTTGCAGGATATCGGTGTCATGGACCTGTTTCAGAGCGGTCATATCCATGATGATCGCCTATCGGCCCTGCGTCATGCTGCGGACCTCATGGACCTGACATCGGAGCAGATTGCGAAAGCTGCGGCAGTCGGTGCTGGAAAAGCAACAATCCACGAAACCGGAGGCGACTGACAACAGGCATGACCGAACGCATCGCCATTGTCATAGACGACATTACCCGGCTTCGGGTCGACGCCATTGTTAACGCTGCCAATGAAACCCTCCTGGGCGGCGGTGGGGTGGATGGCGCTATTCACGCTGCCGCAGGCGCGGGACTATTGGCGGAATGTCGGGCGCTGGGTGGATGCCCTACCGGCGAAGCCCGCCTGACCGGCGCATATGACCTGCCTGCCCGCCATATTATCCATACCGTTGGTCCCATCTGGCAGGGGGGCGCAGAAAACGAGGACGCCCTTCTCGCGCACTGTTATGTTAATTCCTTACAAATCGCCTTGACGAACGGTTTCAGCTCCATCGCCTTTCCCGCCATCAGCACCGGTATTTTTCGATTTCCGCCTGACCGTGCGGCAATGATCGCCGTATCAACGGTTGTGAGCTTTCTGAATCAGCATACGTTGCCGTCAACGGTCACATTTTGCTGTTTTAGCGAGGGTTCGGCGGCGTATCATCGCCATGCTTTTGCAGCGAGCAGCGAGCAGAAATGAATAAAACCGCGGCCCGGAACGAACAGCAGGTCCCTGGCGATTTGACAACCGCCGCGCGGGGCGGGGTGACGCCCATGATGGATCAATACCTGACCATCAAGGCGGCCCATCCCGACGGCCTCTTGTTCTATCGCATGGGCGATTTTTACGAACTGTTTTTTGACGATGCCGTGGCGGCGTCGGCGGCGCTGGATATCACCCTGACTAAACGCGGCAAGCACCTGGGCGAGGACATTCCCATGTGCGGCGTTCCGGCCCATAGCCACGAGGCCTATCTGGAACGTCTGATCCGCAAGGGCTTCAAAGTCGCCATTTGCGAGCAGACGGAAGACCCCGCCGAGGCCAAGAAGCGCGGCGGCAAGTCGGTTGTGAAGCGTGACGTTATTCGCATGATTACAGCCGGAACCCTGACCGAAGACACCCTGCTGGACGCGCGGGCCAACAACTACCTCGCCTGCCTCGCCATCGCCAAGGGTGCTTATGGCATGGCATGGATCGATGTCTCTACCGGTATTCTGGTGATGCAGCCGGTAAGCACAGGTGAGGTTTCTGCTGTGCTTGCACGGCTCTCTCCCGGAGAAATCCTCATCTCTGAGTCCCTGATGGATCGTGATGAGCTAAGCGATGTGGTTGCCGACTGGCGCCAGATCATGACTGTTGAGCCGGCCAGCCGGTTTGATAGCGAAAACGCCCGCCGCCGACTGGAGGGGCTGTTTGACGTTGGCACCCTTGATTCTTTCGGCGACTTCACCCGCGCGGAAATCGCCGCTGCCGGCGCCCTCATTGACTATGTTGCGCTGACCCAGAAAGGCCAATTGCCCCGCATTGCGCCGCCTCGCCGGTTTTCCAAAGGCGCGGTCATGGAAATTGACGCAGCCACGCGCCGGAACCTGGAGCTGA
>JAJFIE010000447.1 GCA_021775275.1 Rhodospirillales bacterium
CGCCTTCGAGGCGACGGCGTTTGGAAATGGTCCAGATCAATCCGGCCTCTATGGGGGTCGTGGTTTCATCAATGTCATTGCCATACAGGCAAAGCCCCGCTTCCAGACGAAGCGAATCCCTGGCGCCCAGGCCAACCGGCATGACTTCATCTTCGCCCAGCAGCAGACGCGCCAGGTCTTCTGTCGCATCAAGGGGGACGGAAATTTCGTAACCGTCTTCGCCGGTATAACCGGATCGTGTAATGAAGCAGGGAATATCGGCGATGTGCAGTCCCGTGGCAGACATAAAACTCATGTGCCGCGCGGCACTGGCGAAACGCGCCATGACGTCGACCGCCTTTGGGCCTTGCAGGGCGAGCAGGGCGCGGTCTTCGATAATTTCCAGTTCGCAGTCGCCGGACAGTTTGTCCTGAAGGTGCGCGATATCGGCTTCTTTGCAGGCTGCGTTGATCACCAGATAGAGATAATCACCATGTTGGGTTACCATCAGGTCATCCAGTATGCCGCCCTGATTATTGGTGAACATGGTATAGCGGGTGCGCCCGGCGCCCAGCGCTGTAATGTCGCCAGGCACCAGCTTTTCAAGCTCTTGCGCGGCATTTGCGCCGTGCAGACGAACCTGCCCCATGTGAGAAACATCAAACAACCCGGCGCCGGTGCGGGTATGGGTATGTTCCGTCATCACGCCTGCCGGGTATTGAACAGGCATGTCGTATCCGGCAAACGGCACCATCTTGGCGCCCAATTCCCGGTGCAGTGCGTCCAAAGGAACCGTTTTTATCGGCGTATCGTCCGGGGGGATTGATGTCATTACGGTCTCCAAAACAGTTGCGGTGTCAGGCCATGTGGTCTGCTCATCGCCCCCTCTGTCTTGGAACCTGAAAGATTCCCCGAACGCCACCTGGAACGGCAGGGGCCGGGTTACATCTTCGGTGAAACACCGCCAATCAGACGCACAATCCGTGTGCCGGGGTGTTTTCTTTCCAGAGCCTCATCGTGCCTACGGTCCTGGTGCCTGAGAGTTTCCGGGGCGGTTGCTCCTTCGGCGCCGACTGCATGTTATCTTCATGCCGTGCAGTCGAACTCTCCCGTGGGCGTTCATCTGAGTATGTTATCGATATAACGATGATTCAAAATAATAGAAACAGACATCATCCGCCATACCTGTAGTCTTCACAATTTCGATATAGGGGTCATTGACCCATGTTAAGCTTCACCTGACCAAATGGGTAGGTGCACGGCCAACCCGACCGGGCGGCGCACAGTCTAGCGAGTCAGAATTGGATTTCAACCATTGCATTGCACCGCATCACTTTAACTAGGTCCCTGGTTGGCGGGTGAGGCGATTGTACTCCAGTTGTTCCGGGGTAACCTGAAATCCGACGTAAATCAGGAAGTCCTGCCCCGTTTGTGGTGGTTTAATGGGAATTGTGAGGATCACCGGGTCATCGTATGCGGAAAGGCGGAAACGATTGCCCTCGAACGGGGCGACAATGGTGAACGTATTTTTGGTCAACACTGTCTTATCCAGCTTCATCAAGGTGATAAAATAACGAAACTCGGTGAATCCATCCACGTTGGCTGCCCCACGCGCCGCTGTCATACCGAGACTGAGTTCCACAGTGACCTGTCCGACACCGGTTTCCTCATCCACGTCATAGAGGCAACGGGCGATGAAGTCGTCGATACGGGCTTCGGCTGTAATATCGATCAAATCCCGCCCGGGTCCGGAACGGAACAGGGTGATCCGGTCCGCATTCGCGAGGATGGACACGCTGGGACAGGGCGGCGGTATAGGCTCGTCGAAAATCCCAGTCACGGCCCCGCACGCGGTTCCCATCAACCCCAGGAGGACGACCGCGATAACGCCAGGTCGCGGCCACGCCAGACCAGGCTGCAACCTCGCCAGACGATGAAACATTCGAAAATTCATCCTGCCTTAAATACCTCTATTAGAAATAATTGCGGGTCTTTATCAGAGACTATTGTGAGAACCATCACACAATGGAGATTTCTTCGAGCGTTTACAGCCACAAAAAAACACCCGCTTGCTCTCTGTGGCTTCATAAACCATGGGTGTGAAGCCGGTCCCGGAATGACTGCCATCACAGAAAGGCTGTTTTTTACTCTCGCCGCACGCACACCAGAAATACTTTTTCCCCTCATCTACATCGACGGGCAGGGGGGATTTCTGCGCAATAACCGGTTCGCTCATGGTGGTATGTTTCCTTTCACATCACGAATGTTTTGTAATTCTCCCGTGCCCTGACTTTAGTGGACGAGGGGACGGCCCGGCAAGCACCGGCGCAAACTTGTTACGGTTGACCTGAAATCGTGTCGGGTACGGGGTTTGAACTCTCCACCAAATGGATCAGGGACTGGGCCAGACGCGTGAGGGCGCGTGCACGCCCCCAGGGGTTGGTGACAGTTGAGGACTTCTCCAGGGATTGATCAAACAGCGCGCGGGCCCAGTCTGCCTGCCCGGCCGATGCGCGGTTTTCCGACAACTCGGCCAGCAACCATGCCTGGGTGGGGACACTCTTTATATTTTCCGTGTTCTGAACAGCCGTCTGTCTTGATTTTTCCAGTCCATTGGCGCCCGAATCATATCGGGAAAACGTGATCAGCCATGTGGTTTCCGCACGCAGGCGCTCATCTTTGATTTCTTCGGCCGCGCGAGACGCCCGCACAAACATGGCGGCATCAGGTGGATTTCCCGTTGAGCCAATGGTGGCATAGGCTAGGGCAATCTGGCTGGTGGCATAATCACGTGCGAAGGGAAATCGAATGGAGCCCTTGTCGGCGTAAGCGGATTCCAGAATTTTGAAGGCTTCCATCCGCCGACCGGACTGCGCCCGGCCACGTGCAATCGACGCCAGCACCACGGTACGGAAGCGCGCGGTCCCGATGGCGCGCGCCGTGGCGAGGGCGGCGTCGGCTTCACCGATCCGGAGTTGTGTTTCCGCCGTACTGATCATGACCGGTGTGCGTTCGCTGTCTTTGACAATATGCGTAAGTACAGTGGCTGCGTTCTCCATATCCCCAATCAACACCATCGCCCGCGCAACGTGACGGAGGGCGCTGTCGCGGCGTGACTCGTCGTCAATGCTTTCAGCCTGTTCCTTGAGGTTCGCCAACAGAACCTTGGCGTCTCTCTCGAATTCAAGCCGATAAAGAATAATGCTGCTCTGCGCCAGATAGGCGATGCGCCGGGCATCCGATCCGATGGACCGCACGTCTTCGCGCAGATGCGCAATCGCGGCTGTCGCGCCAAGTGTTCGCCCGCCATCGGCGATGATCTCGGCGATGTTGGCGTAAGCTTTTGCCCGCTCAACAACATCCGGAATGATAGCGGCGGCGGCCAACGCTTCATCATCGCGGCCCGCCAAGGCCTGTGCTTCGGCGATCTCGCCAAGTGCCGATATAATCAGGCGCGGGTCGGAGATACGCCGCACGGTGTCCCGTGCTTCAGCGCCCAGCCCTGCGCGGGCCTGTGCCACCAGCAACTCGCCGAATACCCAGTTTCGCATTTCATTGCGGGGAACGGCCTTGGCGCTTTCCAGCGCCTCGTCCAACAGACACCGCACCGTTGGTTTACGAAAGCAAAGGGATGGATCACGAGCCGCATTGGCGGTTTCGTCTTGCAGGGATTCAACAATCAGGTCACGGGTCGCAGGATCACTCAGAAGTGCTTTACGCGCATGATCGGTCCGCGCCCGGCGCGCAGTCGCCAATTGGTCCAGCAGGCTGTTGACATTGACCGCGATCTCTATCTGTTCAACCAGCGCCTCATCGATAATTCCGGTTACCTGTAACCCTTTTCGGCGTTGATAGTCGCGCACGGCCTGTTCGGTGAGTGAGTCAACTTCACCAGTGATGTTCCCCTTATAGAGGTCCAGCCCGCGCAACGCTGTTTGTAGCCGTGTGATCAGATCGGCACTGATCAGCGACGGCGACAGGGGGGTGATATCCGGTAATGCATCAGGTTGGGTGATATCGCCTTCCAGTGTTGCAGCCATTGCCGGATGGGCGCCAGTTGCAAACAGGCCTGCCGATGCAGCAATGATGCCGAGGCCCAGCGTACAGACATAAATAAGCGATCCAGTGACACAGCCAATGGCGCAAAATTTTCGCAAAGACGCTTGCAGCCTATGGGTGCGGCATTGATTATGGCGGCGCTGATTCGACATCTGGAAATACAATGGCCGTCTACACAGAAGTTAGTGATGAAGAGGTATCCGAGTTCGTCTCCGCCTATGATATCGGTGGTGTGCTCGCATGCAAGGGTATCGCGGAAGGCGTTGAGAACTCTAACTATATGCTTACCACCGAGTCGGGGGCATTTATTCTGACCCTTTATGAAAAGCGTGTTGATTCGGCGGACCTGCCGTTTTTTCTGGGCCTGATGGAGCATCTGGCGGCCAAAGGCATTCCCTGTCCCACCCCCGTCAAGGCGCGAGACGGCGTGGCGCTCAGGGAGGTATGTGGGCGTCTCGCAGCCATCGTTACTTTCCTGCCCGGATTATGGCCGAAACGGATTTCCACGGATCATTGCCGGGACTTGGGTGAGGTACTGGCGCGCATGCACAAGGCCGGCGCCGATTTCGATATTCAGCGCACCAACAGCCTGTCGATCAACGATTGGCGTCCGCTGCTGGAAGCCAGCGGCCGCAACGATACGGAACTGGTCAAGCCCGGACTATATGACGCCCTCACGCAGGAACTGGACTATCTGGAAGCTGACTGGCCCGAAAATCTGCCACTCGGCACCATCCATGCGGATTTGTTTCCGGATAATGTTTTTTTCCGTGACGGGCATCTGTCGGGAATTATTGATTTCTATTTCGCCTGCACCGACGCGATGGTCTACGATTTGGGTATCTGTCTCAATGCCTGGTGTTTCGAGCCCGATGGCAGTTTCAATATCACCAAGGCGCGGCGAATGCTGGCGACCTACCGTATCGAGCGTGGCCTGTCGGCGGCGGAACTTGATGCGCTGCCTCTGCTCGCGCGTGGCGCCGCGATCCGGTTTTTGCTGACCCGCTTGTATGACTGGATCAACACGCCCGCCAATGCCCTGGTGGTGCGCAAGGACCCAATGGAGTATCTGGACAAGCTGCGGTTTCATCAGGGCGTGAAGAGCGTTGCGGACTACGGTTTGGAATAAGGATAAAAAAACAGCCATGTCGGATGAAACTCCCCTTTCCGATGTCTCCCGGGCCGATGTCTCCCGGGCAGGTGTTGTCGTGGAAATGTTCACGGATGGATCATGTCTCGGCAATCCCGGTCCCGGTGGCTGGGGGGTTGTTCTGCACTGGAACGGGACCGAGAAAGAACTGTCCGGTGGTGAGCCGGAAACCACCAACAATCGTATGGAGTTGCTGGCCGCTATCCGTGGGTTGGAGGCGCTTTCACGACAGGTTTCCGTGAACCTCTATACGGACAGCCAGTATGTGCAGAACGGTATCACGTTGTGGGTTCACAACTGGAAGCGCAATGGCTGGAAAACCGCCGCCAAAAAACCGGTGAAGAACGAAGACCTGTGGCGTCAACTGGACACGCAGATAGAACGCCACGATGTGAGCTTTCACTGGGTCAAGGGCCATGCCGGGCATCCTGAAAACGAACGCGCCGATGATCTGGCCCGCGCGGCGGCAGAAGCGGTTTTGATCTAGCTCTGAAAATTTCGGATGTAGTTGTTTAAAATTTCTGCACTATCCGGATCGCCGTTCAATTCACGTTTCGCAAATTCAATCCCGGCGATCTCGTGTGTTGTGAACGGTTTCAGCAATACATGATCATCGCTTGGCGCAACGCGAACAAGGGCGGCAAATTCGTCCATGTACTGTGGAAATGTCACGGTGATGTCTTCCATGAATTTACGCCATGTTGATCCGCTATGCCGGATGACGCCTTCGGCTCCAATAGCATGTAATTCGTCATCGCTTCTGGGGGAAAGCCCATGCCGTTCCAGAAGCGGACGGGCTGAGTCGGCTACACATCGTTCAATCCGGGATAACAACGACAATTTTTCCCGCTGATGCGGTTCTGGGAAATATCGGGTGAGGCCTATGAAATAAGCCTCACCCATGATTTCTTCTTCAAAACAGAGCGTCAGAAACGGTGCGTAGTCAGACCCGTCTTTTGGGACTCGCTCCGCCATCTCCGGTATAACTGCTCAGAGATTGGCCAGCATATGCTCGGCGCTGGTCACCTCGTAGCCGCCATCGGATTCCAGGTTAAGGCTTTCTACGGCGCCGTCGTTGACCACCATGGAGAACCGCTGGCAACGCATGCCGAACCCACGATCGGTCAGGTCCAGTTCCAGACCTGTAGCACGGGCCAGATCGGCGCTGCCATCGGCAGCCATCATGACTTTGTCGCCAACACCCTGATCCTTGCCCCATGCGCCCATGACAAAAGCGTCATTGACGGAAACACAGACGATTCGCTCGATGCCCTTGTCCGCCAAAGCACTGGCATTGGCGACAAAGCCGGGGACATGTTTGGCCGAGCATGTCGGCGTAAACGCACCGGGCAGACCGAACAGGGCGACCTTGCTGCCGTTGAAAATGTCGTCGGTGGTGATGGCCTCCGGGCCAGAGTCTTTCATCACGTAGAGGGTGACGCTGGGGATTTTTTCGCCGATGGAAATGGTCATGATATCTCTCTTCAATGTTGCCTTCGAAAAAGAATGAAACCTGAATACCTGCTAAATAGGGGTTCCGAAGTGAAATTCCAATACCCCTAACCACTACCGGCCGCTTGCTTCAGCGCTTTCATGACGGCATCGCTGGTCAGCAGCTCGGGAAGCATCACGCCGTCCGGTGCGCCGGGGCCATAAACCGCATTGAACGGAATGCCATAACGGGAGAAACTGGCCAGATAGTCGGAAATGGCCGCATCCGGCAGGGTCCAGTCGGCCTGCATGGCAATCACAGGGTCGGATTGAAGTTGTTCGATGACCGGGCTGTCTGCCAGTACGAACGACTTGTTGACCTGACAGGTAATGCACCAGTCGGCGGTTACATCGACAAACACGACGTTGCCGGCGGATACGATCTGATCAATGCGCCCGCGGTCAAACGGTTGCCACAGGGTATCCAGAACGGTTGTTGACTTCCGGGTCATTTCGCCGTTGTTGTCAAAGGCGGCGCGCAGCTCCGGTGCTCCGGCCATGACGGGTATGGCAATGGCGACAATGGCGAAGACTATGCCCGTGGTCACGGGGTTTAAGGGGCCTAAATCAACCGAGCCCGGGCCTACAGAACCCAAAGTCCGGTGGCGTCGGTATAGCATGCTTGCAACGCCGACGGTCGCAATCCCGCTGATGGCGGCAGCCTGCCAGCCGACCTGCTGGGAGATCACCCATAACAGCCACCCGGCGGTCCCGGCCAGCGCAATACCCAGAATGCGGCGCAAAACCACCATCCACTGGCCCGGTCTGGGCAGCATGGTAGCGAGTCTCGGCACCAGAGCGACCAATATGTAAGGTGTCGCCAAACCTAAGCCCAGCATGGCAAATACGGCCAGAATTTCCGGGGTTTCGCGGGCTAGAGCAAAGCCCACGGCGGTTCCCAGAAATGGCGCGGAGCAAGGCGTTGCCAACAGGGTCGCCAGCATGCCAGTCAGGAAATGTCCGCCCATACCACGCGAATGGCCCGCATGGACGCCGGCGGCTGCAAGAGCGGTGGGCAGGCGCACTTCGAACCAGCCCCACAAGTTACAAGCGAACACCACCACAATCACCATCATGGAAGCCATAAACCACGGCTGTTGAAACTGAATCCCCCAGCCAACAGTTGCGCCCGCTGCCTTGAGTGCCGCCAGGATACCGGCAATGATCAGAAACGATACAATGATGCCCGCCGCCGAGGCCATGAAACTCAGGCGCACGGTTCGGGCATCGCTGCCACCATGGCTGACCGCGCTGAGCAGTTTGATGGACAGCACCGGCAAAACGCACGGCATCAGGTTGAGTATCAATCCCCCCAGAAACGCGAGGCCGAGAATAGCCAGTAAGGCGTATGTGGATGATTCGGTGACGGGCCCGAAGGTCGGTGGGTTTTGCGTTGCGGCGCCAACCGTCGTCGTCATGGTCCGTTCGGCGGCGCGATCACCATCAACCACCGTTGCGATAAACGGTGCATTTTCCAGCGCGGCGACTGATACTCCGTCGGACCCGAGAGCCGGATAAACAGGAACGCGAAGGCTTGCACGGAAACCATCATCGCTCAATTTGATCTCGGGCGGGCCATATCCCAATCCTTCGGGACCTTCCAGATAAACGTCCGGCGCCTGAAACGGCAGATCGAGAAAGCTGCTGGCCGATACGGTCAGCATCGGCTTGGTTGGGTCGGCGGCATCCAGCGACAGGCCATCGATATTGAGGCCGTGGGCCTTGCCATCGCCCGGCACCCGCACCGAGTACTTGTTGATCAGGTGGGCGAAGGTGCTGGGCTTTCCATCCCCCGCCGGGATATCGAGCGCCAGATCAACTGTTTCCGGCACACAGATATCGGAACAGATCAGATAATCAACAGTGCCTGCCAGCCGGATTGCCTGGCCTGCTACTTTCGGTGACACGGTGAGCGGGAAGACCACCTCGTTCTTGTATCCCAGAGTCTCAAACCCCAGGATTGAGAAGCGCACCGGCGCAGGCCACGCCATGTCAACGGTCGCGACATTTTCCGTGGCGGACCAGTCCGGTTGTGGCGGGAAGCCGGCATCACCGGGCGAGCGCCAGTATATTTTCCAGTTATCGGCAAGCTGGAACTCCAGACCCATGGTCAGCGATATGGGTGCTTCGCCTGTGACGCCCGCGCTGTTCCCCGTCGCTTCAACGGATGCGATCAGCCGCACCGAGGCGGACTCAGTATCGACCCAGGCAGAGGCCGGTTGGCCCGCCATGGCGGGTTCCCAGGGGACGAAACTGGTAATGACGGAGAGCGCGGCAATCCATAAACCGGCTGCAAATCCGGCCAAGACGGACCGTCTCACGTGAAAGCCGTCGCAAATGTGCGAAATTTTGTTTTCGTCAACCATGTCACACATTGTTGTGGAGCTTCCAGACAGGAGGTGGGGTTTGCAGGTCATTGTGGTTGCCGACTATAGGCAAAATGCGCGGAAATTCCATGAAAACCAGACGTCTCACACGGTATTGAATGACCGTGACAGTGTTCGGTGCAGAATACAGACACTGTGACTAGGCCTTTTTACCTTAACCAACATATGTCATAATCATGCCCGAAAAATGGCGGACATCCAGTTATGATGTGCGTTGCTGAACAAAGAAAGGCCACGGGCGGTTTATGGCAACCTTCGATACCGATAATAACGCTTTTGGCGATGATGAAGGCGATGTGTATCTGACCGGCCAGTTGCTGGTCGCCATGCCGGGCATCGGTGACTCACGCTTCGACAAGACCGTTATCTATGTTTGCGCGCACAGTGAAGAAGGCGCCATGGGGCTGGTAATCAATCAGGAAATAGACTCGCTGACATTCCCTGATCTGCTGGAACAACTGGGTATTGATCCCAATCCCGGCGCGACCCCCATTCAGGTTCAATTTGGCGGCCCAGTGGAATCCGGTCGCGGATTTGTTCTGCACTCGCCGGACTATGTACAGGACGGTACGTTGGTTGTGGATAACAGCATCGCTCTGACGGCCACGG
>JAJFIE010000448.1 GCA_021775275.1 Rhodospirillales bacterium
GGGGGACATGAAAAGTCTGATTGAAGTAGCTGTACTTGGCGAACATCCAGTGATCCCCCATGTGCTCGCCATGATCCGACGTGAACACGATCAGCGTATCATCATAGGCATTGATGCTCTTGAGATGTTCGACCAAACGGCCGATCTGGGCATCTACCTCTGTCATCATGGCATAATAGGTCGCCCGGATTTGCCGAATATCCCGATCAGAAAGCGACAGGTTATCACTGGACTTAATCCCGACGCTCAACCCGGCCCCGGACTGATTGTACAGATAATGCCCTAACCAGGGGTGTTGAGCGGCTTCCAGTTCCGGCGTCGCCTGTCGCCGGGGGGCGGGCATGTCGTCGGCGTCATACAGGTCATGATAGGGCTCCGGCACGATAAAAGGCGGATGCGGCGACATAAACGACAGATGAATAAACCATGGTTTGTCTTCACATTCAGACAAATATTTAAGCGCTTCGTCGACAAGGAACGCAGTATTGCTATCATCCGCCGTGTAGCGGGCCGGAGCGAACGTCGGCCCCTTGTTTTCCGCACCCGGAAAATCGCTCTGTGGCCTGAACATATCCTTTGGTCTGTCCGGTATATCGTAGCCCTTGGATTTCAGGTCGGCGAGCCACGGAGTCCAGTTTCCGTTCAGGTGACAAACCGGCGCCAACCCCGGCAATACACCTTCGTAGCCGTCTTCGATCTGATAATGACGTGGATCGAGACTCACATCCGTGTAACCGAACAGGGCCGGATCATATCCGGCACTGCGCGCTTCCATAGCCACGTTGGTATGGCGTGCATCCAATGGCGTGCCATTGAGTAGCGAGCGATGGTTGTGCAGATACATTCCCGTGTAGAGGCTGGCCCGTGACGGCCCGCAGGGCGTGGCCTGAGCATAATGCCGGGCGAAAGTAACGCCCCCGGCGGCGATGGCATCGAGATGCGGCGTCTTCACATGAGGGTGCCCCAGAACGGACAGGCACTCACCACGCCATTGATCGGCGGTGATAAAAAGAATGTTCATGGACTCTTCCCGGAACAAGCGGAGAAAATACTAGGCGGATTCTGAAAAATCCAACTCTTGCCAGCGATGGCACGAGATGGTGTGGGCATCGGATATATGCTCCAGTACCGGTTCTTCTTTTTTGCAGACATCCGTCGCATAGGGGCACCGGGTGTGAAATTTGCAACCGGGCGGCGGTGACGCAGGACTGGGGATTTCACCCTCCAGTTTCTGCGCCATGCTGACATGATCCGGGTCCAGTGACGGTATGGCCGACAGCAGTGCCCGGGTATAGGGATGTTTGGGTCCGCCAAACAACTCCCGTGTGGGCGCTGTTTCAACCAACCGCCCGAGATACATCACCGCAACCTGATCACAGATGTGAGCGACCACGCTCAGATCGTGGCTGATGAAAAGATAGGTAAGGCCCAGCTCCTGTTGAAGTTCTTTCAGAAGATTCAACACATCCGCCTGAATAGAGACATCCAGCGCGGCCACGGACTCATCGGCAACCACGAACTTGGGGTTGGAAACCAATGCCCGGGCAATGGAAATCCGCTGCCGTTGACCGCCAGAGAACGCATGCGGAAAGCGTCGCAGGTGTTCCAGATTCAGGCGGCATTTGGCGGCAATGGCGCGTACTTTTTCGTCGGTTTCTTCCCGCGAGCTGGTCAGCCCCATCAACTCCAGCGGCTCGGCGATGATGTCGCGCACGGTCATGCGTGGGCTGAGCGCCGCGTAGGGGTCCTGAAAGATCAACTGCGCCCGTTTTCGGTAGTCTTTCAATTCCGGCTTGGTAATTTCCGCCAGATCGTAAGATACCTCATCGTCATTATATTTCACATGCCCGTCCGATATGGGTACCGCTTTCAATAACGCCCGACCATATGTGGTTTTGCCGGAGCCGGATTCCCCAACCAGCCCAAAAAAACTGCCTCGGGGAATATCCAGCGTAATACCCGCCACGGCATGGATGTACTGCCTGGGGCCAAACAGGTTCTTACCAAGAGGGAACGAGACCGTCAGATTATTGGTTGAAATTAAAGGATGCTCGGTCATGCCACGCGCACTCCCTGGTCTTCGGTCACAAAGCAGGAAACATTATGATCCGTAAACACACCAAATGACTGTGGTCGCGTAACATCACAACGCCCGGCGATCGCAACGGGGCAACGGGTATGAAAAACACAGCCGTTGGGGCGGTCCAGGGGACTGGGAATATCACCGGCGACAGGTGTCAGAGGGGCGTCCAGGTCTTCCAGTTTGGGCAAGGCGTCCATTAGGCCTCTTGTATAGGGATGCGCAGGATTATGAAGAACCTCGCGGACCGGGCCTTGCTCAACGAGTCTGCCCAGATACATGACCGCAACTTTATCAGCCGTCTGAGCCACAACACCCAGGTCATGGGTGATGAAAATAATGCCCATACCGAATTCCGCCACAAGTTCCTTCATCAACTCCAGCACCTGGGCCTGAATGGTGACGTCGAGGGCGGTTGTCGGTTC
>JAJFIE010000449.1 GCA_021775275.1 Rhodospirillales bacterium
AAAGGCGATGAAGAAAAGATCAGGGAAGGCGGTTGCGAGGGTTATATCGCCAAGCCGATTTCCGTTCCTACTTTCCTGGAGACCGTTTCCCAGTTCCTGGGCTGACCAGCGCAGCTGTCAGCGATAGGGGATAGGCAAACGAAAATCGCCGATCAACCTGACCGACGATTCTATTATTTCAGTTTTGGATTGGGAGCGCGGCGCGAAAACGCGCCACTGATCATTTGATCTTTGCTTCCTTGAACATCACGTGCTTGCGCGCCACCGGATCATACTTCCGGAACTCAAGCTTTTCCGTAATATTTCGCGGGTTTTTCTTCGTCACATAGTAATAGCCGGTATCGGCTGTGCTCTGCAATTTGACGAGAATGCTGCTTGGTTTGGCCATCGTTATTGTTCCGTTCGGTTATCTGCGGCACGTAAAAGTATCATCAAGCCGCGCACAATACATCCAGCATAGCCGGTGTCAAGGCGGAAGGAGTGTGGAATTCTGTAGTTACTCGACCATATGGGCGGTAGAGGATGTAAGGTCCAGTGCCTGGAAATATAATGCGCCATTCTCAATCAGAGTGCGGGCGACTTCCACGTCGTTTTTACCCGTGCGCCGCTCAGGCGGGCATTGATCGCGAAGGCCCTGAAATTCATCCTTGTCGATATAGGTTGTGGCCCGCCAGACCTCGAGTGTCCCCAGAGTCTTGTCGTGTCTGTCCATGGCGTTGCGCAGCATTTCAGCAGCATTCTTGCCGACGCCACTGGTGCAGACGACGGGGAAGACTCCTAATCCATGCAGGGTATATCCCGATGGGGCCATGAAACGTGACCACGTCAATGTGATTTCCCCACTGTTCGGCAAGCGTATCACGGTCTGAACGGTTCCCTTGCCATAAGAGGCCGTGCCGATCACCACCGCACGCTCGCGGTCCTGTAATGCGGCAGCGACAATTTCCGCTGCCGACGCCGACTTGCCGTCAATCAAAACGACCATGGGAAGACCCATCGCCTGGTCCTGCCCGGCGGCTTCGTAATGTTGAACACTATCGGGATGGCGCCCACTGGTATTCAGGATATCGCCGTGAACAAGAAATGTATCGGCGACTTCAATGGATTGTTTCAGCAGACCACCGGGATTTCCGCGCAAGTCCAGAACAACGCCCTTCACGTCGTGATGCGTAGCGCTTCCCGGGTCCAGAGCACGGCGGAGTTCAGCGACAACACTGCTGGCTGTTCCCTGGTTAAAACTGCTGATTTTCATGTATATAACGCCGCCGCGCACCTCGGCCTTTACGGTGGGCGGCACAATATGGCTACGCTTCATGCCAAGGGTCAGCATGCCGACGCCGTCCCGCGAAACCACGATGTCGACAGTGGCTCCTACAGGACCGCGTAACTTCTCGACGATAGACTTGGCGCCCAATCCCTGCACGGTCTGACCCTGTATGGCGGTCAGTTCATCATCCACGCGTACGTCGGCTTGTTCTGCCGGAGACATTGCCATGACTTCTGTAATCACGACGCGTTCCCCGTTGAGCCGAAAGCGAACGCCAATACCGCCAAATCCATCACGCTTGGCCCTGTTATCGCCAGCTTCAGATTTTCCGGCATAACGCGAAAACACATCCAGCGCACCCATAGCGCCATCGAATACGGCTTCATAAAGCAATTCGGGATTGGCAGACGCCAACTCCGGGGAGAAGGACTGCACTTCGGCGGTCATGCTGGCGACGACAAAGGCCCATCCTTCCCGATCATCAGGTTCAGGCATGGGTATACGGCTGACGACGCGTCTGCCATGGCGCATCTCCAGGGTATCGGCATTACCCGTGACGGATATATCGGGGTCCAGCGCGGCCAGGCCTCGTATACCTTCCATCGCCAGCGTCTCCACACTAACCCCGTCAATATACTTGTCGGCGATGTTGCCAAATCCGGTCGAGAAAATTTCTTCCGCCTCGCCAACAGGAAAAGGGTTTTCCCGAGCCGTGGAGGTGGGCGCACTGGCGCATGCCGATACAAACAGCACAAGGAAAACGGCTAATATGCCGCGCTTACCCGATTGTCGCTGACCCATGCGGACCCCGAACTTGTTCAACAACATCATACGGGTGGATCAAAACGAGAACAAGAGGGTGCTTCGCTTTATCGACCAGAGATCAATGCCCGCCTCTATCTTTTGCGACGCGGTGACTTCTTGCCACGTTTAACCGGGCGCTTGCCGCGCGTGGATTTTGGCGAGTTTCGTCCTGTGCGTCGTGAAGGTGCAGGGCCGGTCGCCATTTCCTCGTCGGTCAGGCGAAGCACCATGCCCCCGGTAACAGGATTGGCTTCGGTCAGAGTTACCGCCAGTTTCTGGCCCAACAAGAACTCCCGACCGGTGTTATCGCCACGCAGACAGTGCGCCGCTTCATCATGACGATAATAATCATCCGGCAGGGTGCTGATGGGGACAAGGCCATCGGCGCCGCTTTCATCAAGCATGGCAAACAGGCCAAACCGGGTGACGCCGGTAATCCGTGCGGTAAAATCACTGCCCACATGAACGGCCAGAAAACCGGCGGTAAAGCGATCAACAGCGTCTCGCTCGGCCGCTGCGGCGCGTCGTTCTGTGTCCGACAGATTGGCCCCCATTTCATTGAAATCCCGGTGGTCTGTCTCCAGACCGCCTTCGCCCAGTTTCAGTCCCCGGATCAGGGCGCGGTGGATCAGCAAATCCGAATACCGTCGGATGGGTGATGTGAAATGGCAATAACGGTGCAAATTCAGACCGAAATGGCCAATATTATCCGGGTTATATTCTGCCTTTGACTGGGAGCGCAAAATCACAGTGTTGACCATCTCCGCC
>JAJFIE010000450.1 GCA_021775275.1 Rhodospirillales bacterium
CCGAGCAAGAATTAGTATCGCACCTGACGGTTCGATGATCCATGATTTCCTGTTTGCGGATACACCGCGCGCTATTCTCGTGTGTAACGCGCCGTCACCGGCGGCGACATCTTCCATTCCCATCGGCGCCCATATCGTGGATAAGATTATGGAACGGTTTGAGACCGACTAGACAACAAGAGAGGCGACCATGGCCAAAAAATACAATCAACCCCTTGGTGGAAACGAGATGCCGCGATTTGGCGGTCCCGCCACCATGATGCGACTGTCCACGCAGGAAACAGCCGAAGGTCTCGACGCCTGTTTTGTCGGTGTGCCGTTTGATGTCGGAACATCCAACCGCGCCGGCGCACGGTTTGGTCCGCGCGCCATCCGCGCAGAGTCCTGTCTGCTCCGCCCCTACAATATGGAAACCGGCTCGGCGCCTTATGATTCCCTGCAAATCGCAGATATTGGCGACGTGGCGATCAATACCTTCAATCTGCTCAAGAGCATGGACATCATCGAGGCGGCCTACGACGATATCCTATCCCACGATTGCACCCCCCTGACACTGGGCGGCGATCATACGGTGGCGTTGCCGATTTTGCGGGCGCTCAAGAAAAAATACGGCCCTGTGGGTATGGTTCATGTGGATGCCCATGCGGATGTCAATGACAACATGTTTGGTGAGCCCATTGCCCACGGCACGCCGTTCCGACGCGCTGTCGAAGAAGGATTGCTGGATGGAGACCGGGTCTACCAGATCGGGTTGCGGGGAACCGGTTATGAGGCGGACGATTTCGACTGGCCGCGGGCGCAGGGGTTCGAGGTAGTATGCGCCCATGAATGCTGGCACAAATCCCTTGCACCCTTGATGGAACAGGTTCGCACCAAGCTGGGCGACGGTCCGGTGTATCTGAGTTTCGATATTGATGGTCTCGATCCGTCCGCTGCACCGGGAACGGGAACGCCTGAATACGGCGGTCTGACCGTCATTCAGGGCTTCGAGATCATTCGCGGATGCCGGGGGCTTAATCTGGTGGGGTGCGACCTGGTGGAAGTCTCGCCGCCCTATGATCCCAGTGGCAATACAGCGCTACTTGGCGCTAATCTGCTGTTTGAGATGCTGTGCGCATTGCCCGGCGTGGCAGTTCGCTAGAACACACGTATCGGCGCGGTGCTTTTATGAACCCTGCTAATGAAATCGATTCAGGCGTAGCCGGGATCATTGCCCATATCGGCGATGCCGATTTCCCGGCGCGGCTCACCGAAACCGTTCAATCCATCGTGCCATTCCAATCCTCTCTGTTTATGGGGTGCGAGAAATCCCGTGCGCCACAGCTTCTTCACGATGGTCTGGGAGAAGACGAGCGGGCTATTTTTTCCGGGGCCTATATGGGCGGGGCCTATCTTCTGGCGCCCGGATATCGCGCCGCCCAGGATGCCGCTGTATCGGGTGTCTGCCGGTTATCGGAGGTGTTTCCGGGAGAGATGGAAACCAGTCAGTATTTTTCTGTATACTGGGGTCAAACGGGCATGATTGATGAACTGTTCCTGTTCGTGCGACTTGAAGATGGTCGTGCCACCTATCTCGCCCTGGGACGGTACGAAGGCGCGGGCCTTTTTTCCGACGAGGATATCCGGCACCTTGAAATAGCCGAACCTGTGTTTCGCGAAGCGATCCGGCGGCACTGGCGCGACAGGTCATTCGGCGTGATTGAACCGGTCAAGCCCGATA
Source organism: Rhodospirillales bacterium (assembly GCA_021775275.1). Classification (GTDB taxonomy): domain Bacteria; phylum Pseudomonadota; class Alphaproteobacteria; order Rhodospirillales; family Casp-alpha2; genus JAJFIE01. The sequence continues at coordinate 1,721 of JAJFIE010000450.1, forward strand.
GCGGGCATGAACGGGTCCGCAGGCTGTTGACAGAGTTTGGCTCAGGAAACCTGACACCTCGCGAATATGAAGTTTGCCAGTTGATGCTGCACGGGCATTCCAGCAAGTCAGGCGCCCGGGAACTGGGAATTTCCCCGGAAACCGAACGCATTCATCGGGGCCGCGTGTTTCAGAAACTCGGCGTCACATCGCAGGTCGAGACGCTGGCGCTGTTTCTTCAATCACTTTCCGAAAAACATCCGGACAACGGAGGCGCACAGTGAGCAACCTGTTATCCTCGCTGGTGGAAATCGTCGGCGAAAACGGCGTCCTTACGGGCGATGCCCTGGCGGGGCGGAGTGCGAGCGTGTGGTCCGGGGGTGAATTGCAGGCATTGGCGCTGGTGCGTCCCGGATCAACCGAAGAAGTATCCGCCGTGCTCAGGGCCTGCAACGAAGTGGGGCAGGCCGTTGTGCCGGTCGGCGGCATGTCGGGTTTGGTTGGCGCCCATGAAACCGGACCCGACGATATAGCGCTCTCGCTTGAACGCATGACTGCCGTTGAAAACGTTGATACCCAATCGCGCACCATGACCGTTCAGGGCGGCGCTATCCTACAGACAGTCCAGGAACGCGCTGCCGCGGAAGACCTGATGTTCCCGCTTGATCTCGGGGCGCGCGCGTCCTGCACCATCGGCGGCGCAATCGCCACCAATGCCGGGGGTGTCCGCGTCATTCGCTACGGCATGATGCGCGACCTGGTCATGGGGCTTGAGGCTGTGCTGGCTGATGGCACGGTGATTTCTTCCATGCACGGGCTGATGAAAAACAACACGGGCTATGATCTGCGCCAGATGTTCGTCGGCTCCGAAGGTACGTTGGGCGTCGTCACCCGTGCCGTTCTCCGCCTGTATGAGGCCCCGCTCGGCGTTGAAACGACGTTGCTCGCCGTGCCAACGTGGGATGCGATCATGGGGTTACTGCGTCACTTTGACCGCGCCCTGGCGGGGGGGCTGGTCGCCTTCGAGGTAATGTGGCGGGATTACTTTGATCTGAACACGGGGCCCTATTCAGATGTGGGTTCACCATTGTCAGAACAGGCGCCGTTTTACGTGGTCATGGAGGTCTTCGTTGCTGATGTTGAAAAAGGACGCGATGAACTGGAATCCATGTTGATGCAGAGTATCGAACAGGGTGATGTGGTGGACGGTGTGATCGCCAAGTCCGAGGTTGAACGGCTTGAAATCTGGCAGATCAGAGAGAGCTTCGAGCCCGAGAAAAAACGCTTCGGCCCGACGTTTGGATACGATGTCAGTTTGCGTATCGAAGATATGGATACGTATGTGGAGAACGTGCGCCGGGAACTGACGGCAAGATGGCCCCGGTCGGAATTGTACGCACTCGGTCATATTGGCGATGGTAATGTCCATTTTTCCGTGGCCAATGTGGGAGAGGAAGGCCATTCGGGGGTAAACGACATCATTTATGGCCCGCTTGGTGACCTCAACGGATCGGTTTCGGCGGAACACGGTATCGGGTTGGAAAAGAAAGCCTATCTGGGCATTACCCGAAGCCCGGCGGAAATTGACCTGATGCGACGCACGAAAATGATGATGGACCCGAACGGGATACTGAATCCCGG
>JAJFIE010000046.1 GCA_021775275.1 Rhodospirillales bacterium
CCCATATTGGCGATATCGCCTTCACGCAGGTTGATCTCTGCCGCACTGCCCGCGCCCTCAACCAGAACCAGATCGGCATCCCGGCAGGTGATATCGAAGCTTTCAAGCACGCGGGGCATCAAGGTTGGTTTCAGCTTGTAGTAATCGCGCGCCTTTGCCGTGGTTTCCACCTGCCCCTGAACAACGACTTGCGACCCGGTTTCCGACTGAGGTTTGAGCAACACCGGATTCATGTGAATGCTGGACTGCCGATTGGCCGCCCGGGCCTGTAGCGCCTGCGCACGGCCGATCTCGCCGCCCTCTATGGTGACGGCGGCATTGTTGGACATGTTTTGCGGCTTAAAGGGTGTGACCTTCAAGCCACGCCGGGAATAGGCCCGGCACAGGCCGGCCACCAGTAGCGACTTGCCGACGTCAGAGCCGGTACCCTGAAACATGATGGCGGGAACACGGGACATATCCGAAATTTCACCCGGACTCAACGGGGGGAAATAGCGGCGCGCAAAGGGTCGGCTATGGGATTAGTGTGGATACCATCGAAGATGATCTCACGCGGCAACGCGTTTGCGCCGTACATGGCTTCGTTCAAATCCGTGCGCCGAACCAGTGCCGCACCTTCCAGCGATACGCCGCCGTAGGCTCCCATGCCGGGTCCGACCACGGCGATGATATCCGCGCCCACGTTGGTGGTCGTCGATCCCTCGAATCCGATACCCTTCCAGCCGACCGTTATACCGAAATCCGCGCCCAATTTGGCTTGATGCTCAACGACTGCATTCAACGCGCCGAGGTTACGGATGATCATGACGACTTCGGTTTCCTGCAACCCGATCTGGAGTCCGAAGCTGCCCGCCGTCAGTATATAGAATGCCGGGTAACTCCATCCATCCGGCGTTCGGGCCAGCAACACGCCTGTGCCCGCCTCCGCCGCACCAAAAAAGCCGCCTTTGATTACACTGGGCAGAATAAGAACCCCCGCCGCATCGGGAATATACTGATCGATCACCTTCAGATCCGGCACCTTCCTGAAATGCGCCAGGGTATCCAGCGCGCCTTCGATCAACAGAGGTGCTGCCTTGTCAGGCGGGCCGGTAAACTGCGTGCACCCCGCCAAAAATATGACAGCAAGGACGGCCATGATCACAGCGGATCGTCTCGTAAGGCTTCGGAGGTGTCTCATGAATGGGTTCCATTATTCATTCAGCGCAACAATCTACCGCATTCCCGCCTCATCTGACTATCACCCAATCGCGCCTCAATGAAATTTCACAGTGCCCGTAACAATTATTTCTCACTGTCAAAAAGAAACTGAACCATATAGGCAGGAAATACAGGCCTTTCACCAATCGGAGACGGAAAATGTCACAGGGAATGTCACAGAGGCCAAACGATATGCCCAAACCGCGCATATCGGACGTTGGATTCTGCACATGGGCTGGGTCACCGGATATGGTGGAAATGGCGGAGACACTTACCCTGGCTGGGCGGCTCGGGGCTGATGTGGTCGAACTGAGTCTCTGCGACGAAGATATTATCGTCGGCTGCAAGGTTATCCCTGATCGCCTCCGTCGCCTGAAGGACATCATCAAAAATCACGATCTTCGCTATACGGTTCACGGACCGGGTTATGTGAATTTCATGGCGACCGACGATTTTGACCGAAACAAAAAACTCTGCCGGACGTTTCTGGAAGTGTGTGGAGAAATTGGCGCAAAATCCATGGTCATGCATACAGGGTATTGTATGCACGATGATGAAGCCGTGATGGAAGACCGCTATGCGCAGCAACGTGATGCCTACCATGAAATGGGCGAGGTTGCGCGTTCATGCGGGGTCACCATTTGCGTGGAAAATATCTTCGACTACGCAGAAGGCATGCGCACGGCATCGCCTACAAAGCTGGCCAGCGAGATCAGGGAAATCGGCCACCCCAATGTGGCGGCGACACTGGATTTCGGTCATGCCGCCATCCAGTGCACCATTGATCAGCTGGATTATGTGCAGGAATGTCGCGCCATGGCCCCACAGGTCCGCCACCTGCATGTTCATGATAACTTTGGCCTGCCGCCCAATTACAATAATCTTGCCAGCGGCGCCGAGGCCGCCGCTTTCGGATACGACGATCTGCACCTGCCTGTCGGCTGGGGCGACAATATGCACTGGGAAGAGACACTGCCGGATCTGGCCTTAATGGACGGCACGACCATGATTCTGGAATTAAGGCTGCCACAATATGCGCATGCTCTGGAGGACAGTCTTGCCAGGGCCCGGCATTTCGCCACGCTCATCAATGGGACCGCTTCGTAACAATAACGCCTAAAACTCAATGCCCTTTTGTGCTTTGACGCCGGAACGGAAAGGATGCTTGATCTGCGTCATCTCGGTGACCAGATCGGCAATTTCGATCAACTCGTCTTTGGCGTTCCGGCCTGTCACCACCACGTGCAGCATGTCGCGCTTGTTCCGGAAAGTTTCAAGCACTTCATCCAATGGCAGATTGTCGTAGCGCAGCACGATGTTCAGCTCGTCCAGCACCACCAGATCAAAACTGGGATCGGCCATCATTTCCTTGGCCGTTTCCCATGCCTGACGGGCGGCGGCCAGATCACGTTCGCGGTCCTGGGTTTCCCAGGTAAAGCCATCACCCATGGCTTTCATGACGCACAGCTCGGGGAATTTCTCCAGCACAACCCGCTCGCCGGTTTCCCACACGCCTTTGACAAACTGGATGATGCCCACCTTCATGCCGTTACCGACAGCGCGGGCGGCGAGACCCATGGCGGCTGTGGATTTGCCTTTGCCCTTGCCGGTATGGACCATCAACAGGCCTTTTTCGATGGTCTTGGTGGCCAGAATCTTGTCCCGCGCCGCCTTTTTCTTTTTCATCTTTTCGGCATGCCGCCGATTTAACTCTTCTTCATCCGTATCCGTCATGGTGCGCTCCCTGTCATGCTCTCTGTCACGTCATGCCTCATTATGCCGCAATTCCATCCAATCGCGCCCGGGTATCGTTGCGGCGGGGCCGCCATAGACCCCGGTCCTGTGCTTCACGCAATCGCTCGATCATTTCTTTCAGCGCCGCCGGATTATGCTCTGCGATGAAATCGCGCACGGCGTCATCTTCCAGATAGGCCTCAAACACCGCATCAAAATGATGATCCTTCACGCAACGGGCCGTGGCAGCGAAGGCGAACAGGTAATCCACCGTCGCCGCCATCTCGAACGCGCCCTTGTAGCCGTGCCGCATGACCCCGGCGATCCATTTGGGATTAACCACCCGGGCGCGAACGATACGTCCGATTTCGTCTTCCAGCGTGCGAACACGAGGGCTCTCGGGGCGTGAATGATCATTGTGATAAACGGCGGGCTGCGCGCCGGATAACACCCGAACCGCCGCCGTGATACCGCCTTCGAACTGGTAATAGTCGTCGGAATCAAGAATATCGTGCTCCCGGTTGTCCTGATTCTGCACCACGGCATCGACACGTTTCAGGCGCGATTCAAACAAACCATGGGCGCTTTCACCCGCACTGCCGGCGCCATAGGCGTATCCGCCCCACGCGACATATGCCTTTGCCAGATCAGCATCGGTATCCCAGCCTTTTTCATCGATCAGCGCTTGCAATCCTGCGCCATAGGCGCCGGGCATGGAGCCAAAGACACGATGACCTGCGCGCTTGTGCGCCGTAGTTTTATCGAGACCGCCTGCGATCAAGGCCGCCGTGTCACTGTGTACACGGGCCGCCAGGGGATTTTCGTCCTCGTCTTCATCCAGTTCGGCGACGTCGCGGGCGGCTGAGTCCACCAGATCGATCAATGCCGGAAAGGCATCGCGGAAAAAACCGGAAACCCGGAGCGTCACATCCACGCGGGGGCGGCCCAACACCGAAATGGGCAGCACCTCGAATCCCGTCACCCGGCGCGATGCCGAGTCCCATGTGGGCCGCACGCCCATCAAGGCCAGCGCCTGTGCGATATCATCGCCGCCCGTACGCATGTTGGATGTGCCCCAGGCGCTGATCGCCATGGCGCGGGGCCAGTCACCGTGTTCTTGTCTGTATGTTTCGATCAGCAGGTCAGCCGACTTCCACCCCAGCGTCCACGCCGCCGGGGTCGGTACGGTGCGGGTATCGACGGAATAGAAATTACGCCCCGTGGGCAGAACATCGGGGCGACCCCGGGTTGGCGCGCCTGACGGGCCGGGTGCGACAAAGCGGCCATCAAGGCCTGTGAGCAGTCCCGCCAGTTCCGCCTCACCGCAAGCTTCCACACCCGGTCGAATCTCTCTCTGGATAGCGTCCAGCACCGCGCTCGTCGCCCGCCACTCCGACTCCGCTTTCTGCTCGCCGGTTACAAGGGCGCGCGACAAGGCTTCAAGCCGCTCCACGGTATCGCCCGCCGTGCGCCACGGCTCCTCGGTTAGAATATTGGAAAGAATGTCGGGGCGAGGACCTTGCCATGGTGACCCCATGACGCAATCCAGTGGATCGAAGCCATCTCCCGCCAAGCCAAGGTCGTTGGCCAATGCGCGCAACAGCGAGGCATCGCCGCCCTCGCCCTTGCCACGGGGCACCCGGACAAGCGCCACCAGCAGATCGGTTAACAGGCCGCCCCCGGAACCATTGCCGGGGCTTTCACCAAAGATATGAAGTCCGTCGCGGATTTGTAGTTCCATTAATTCGCACAGATAGTTGTCGAGTTTCTGCAAGGCGACATCTTCGCCCTCACCCGCTGAAAACCCGCAATCAACGCCCACGCCGGTCGCCTCGCAGAGCGTCAGGATTTCCCGCTTCAGCACCTTCAATCGGCGCGGGTCAACGCCGGATGCCTCGTAATATTCATCTACCAGCTGTTCCAGATCACGCAGAGGTCCGTAGCTTTCAGCCCGGGTCAGCGGCGGTGTCAGGTGATCAATGATGACGGCGGCGGCACGGCGCTTGGCCTGTGTTCCCTCGCCCGGGTCGTTGACGATAAATGGATAAAGGTGAGGAACAGCACCAAATACGGCTTCGGGATAACACGCCGCCGATAGCGCCAACGCCTTGCCGGGTAGCCATTCCATGTTGCCGTGCTTGCCCATATGGACCACGGCGTCCACGCCGAAGCACTGACGCAACCAGACATAAAAAGCGAAATAATTATGCGGCGGGACCAGCGCCGGATCATGATAACTTTTCACCGGATCGATATTGTATCCCCGTGCGGGCTGAAGCCCAACAACCACGTTGCCACAGCAGAAGGCGGGAATCAGAAACGAGCCACAATCAACATCACCCGCGCGAAAAAAAGGATCGGATTCCGGTGCGCCCCATCGCTCTCGCACCGCCGCCTGTATGGACGCGGGCAGCCCGGCGAAAAATATCTGATATTCGGCCATGGACAGCGTCTCGCGCACCTCGCGGGTATCCAGTGCCGCAATGTCATTGGTCGGCCCCGCCTGCATGCGTCGGACCAGCGCGTCACCATCGGCGGGCACATCGGCAACGCCGTACCCCGCCTCGCTGAGGGCCTTCAGAACCACCACGCTGGCCGCCGGGGTATCGAGCCCCACACCATTGCCCAACCGCCCGTCTTTGTTGGGATAGTTGGCCAGAATCAGCGCGATGCGGCGATCCTCTGCCGGCCTGCCGCGCAGCCGCGCCCACCCCGCCGCAAGTTCAGCGACGAAGTCTACCCGGTCGGCAACCGGTTCATAGGCGACGATGTCTGTTTCCGTCAGGGGATCACGGCGCGCGCTGCCCTTGAAGGAAACGGCGCGAGTGAAAATCCGCCCATCGACCTCCGGCAAGGCGACATTCATGGCAATATCCCGTGCTCCCAGACCTGTGCTTTCCTCGCGCCATGCGACCTCATTCCCCCCGGAAAACACCACTTGCAGAATAGGGCAGTCGGCCTCGTCAAACGGCGTTGCCGACCGCACGGCGCCAGGCGCGGAGACGGCAAAGCCCGTGGCGTTCAATATCACCGCCGGTGGCGTAGCCGCCATCACGTCTGCCAACACGGCAGCGGCGACCGGGTCTTTCAGGCTTTGGGTAAAAATTGGCAGCGCATTCAGGCCCGCCGCATCAAGAGACCCGATCAGGGCATCTATCACACTCGTATTTCCCGCCTGCATGAGGGCACGGTAAAACACCACCGCCGCAACGGGGCGGCCTGCCTGCCAATGCCCCTCAAGCATTTCCACGTCCGGCATGATCTCCCCCGGCCAGTAAAGCCCGGCGCGAACCAGAGGCCGGGGCTCCTGCCATGGAGTCTCTGCACCGATCAGGGATGCCGCAAAGCCCATAAAGGAAAGTGCGTTGTCCGCACCGCCATGGACACAGTACTGCCAAAGCCGGTGGGCACTTTCCGCATCCAGCGAAGTAAAGCCGGTCAGTTCCGCGTCCGGCTGGTCATCGCCGGGCAGAAAAGCAACGAGGATATTTTTCTCGCGGCAGACGCCGGTGATCTGCTCCACACCATAAGGCCAGTATCCGCGTCCGCCCAGTAGGCGCACGATGACCAGTTTCGCCTGACCAATAACAGCATCGGCATAGAGGTCGATGGACATGTTGTGACCCAGATGCATGACATTGGCGAGGCGCAGGCTGGGGAACCCTTGATGCGCCGCCACCATTTGGGCCTGAGCCTGAGCGAGCAGCGAAAGCTCCGTATCCGCCGCCGACAGCACAACAATGTCGCCCGGCGTCTGGCCAAGATCGATAGCCACTGATCCGTCCGATACGGCCCCCGGTTGCGCCGCCAGTAAATGCATGAATTCCTGCCTTAACCTTGCAATACTGCGGTTACGGCATCCCGATCAAATCCGGTCTGACCAATGACCACCAGACGGCTTTCACGGGTCTCATCAGCGCGCCATTCACGATCAAAATAACGCTGCACGCGGCTGCCCACCGCTTGCACCACGTGACGCATGGGCTTGCCCGGCACATGGACAAAACCCTTTACCCGCAAGACATCATGGGCCGTGGCGATTTCCCTGATCCGTTCTTCCAGGACCGACGGGTCATCAAGATCGCTCAGAGACACAATGATGGAGTCGAAATCATCGTGATCATGTTCGCCGTCCACATCGTCATGGTGGGACCAGCGGGATTCAATAACATCTTCCACGCTGGCGCCCACACCGAGCAGGACGCTGATGTCAATCTGTCCGTGGCGGGTCGGGATGATCTTGACGCCGGGCTGAACCGTATCGGCAAGATCGCCCCGAATACGCTCCAGCTCGTTTTTGTCGATCAGATCCGATTTGTTCAGCACAACGATATCCGCGCAATGAAGCTGGTCTTCGAACACTTCTTCCAGTGGCGAATCATGGTCCAGCGCGTCATCTCCTTCACGGGCTGCCTGAACGGCATCCGGGTCGTCGGCAAACTGGCCAGCGGCGACAGCAGGAGCATCAATCACCGCAATAACGCCGTCCACAGTAACGCGGGCGCGGATTTCCGGCCAGTTGAAGGCCTTGACCAGCGGCTTGGGTAACGCCAGCCCGGAGGTCTCGATCACAATGTGGTCCGGCGGGTCAGCCCGGTCTATGAGCGCTTCCATGGTGGGCAGAAAATCATCGGCGACCGTGCAGCAGATACACCCGTTGGCCAGTTCCACCACGTCATCTTCATCGCAACCCTCGATGCCGCAACCGCCCAGCACATCACGGTCAATGCCGAGATCGCCAAATTCATTGATGATGAGCGCAATGCGTTTTCCATTGGCATTTTCAAGCAAATGACGGATCGCCGTCGTCTTGCCGGCGCCCAGGAACCCTGTAATGACCGTAGCGGGAATCTTCATGTTTTTCGTCAGCCTTTCATAACCAGAGGAAGTCCGGCGGCGACGAATACCACACGATCCGCTACTGCTGCCAGTTGTTGATTCATGCGCCCCGCCTGATCCCGGAACGATCGGGCGAACGCATTGTCCGGGACAATGCCGAGGCCGACCTCATTGGATACCATCACCACGGGCGCCTTGCATTCAGACACTGTCGATATAAGTGCTTTGGTTTCGTATTCAATATCGCGGTCCGCCGCCATGATGTTCGACAGCCATAGTGTCAGGCAATCCACCAGTATGGGGCTATCGCCATTTGTCCGCAAAGCACCGCTGAGATCGAGTGGTTCCTCCACCGTGCGCCACTGATCACCCCGACGTCTCTTGTGAATCTGTACTCTGTCCTGCATTTCTGCGTCCAGCGCTTCCGCCGTGGCGAGATAGACGCCACCACCGGCCGCCTCAATAAAGCTTTCGGCATAGGCACTCTTGCCCGAGCGAGCGCCACCGAGCACCAACGTCAAGGATGGTAACAAACCCACGTTTGCAGCCTCTGAACTCACGTCACGTTTACCTGTATCAATACAGCCGGAACCTAAACCAGCAGGTTTTAATCGTCTTTACGCGTCCCTTAGCGCCATGAACTAATGCGGATTCGTCACCGGATTACGGCGTTGACGCCGCCGACGCGCCAGGCCTTACCCTTGCCATGCAGAACGCCGCCCTCCACGTGATCAATACGGGTTAGTGACAGGGTGTCGATGGAGATGGAAAGCCCTCGCTCATGGTGCAGGTCCAACGCCTGGGCAATGGCGGCGCGGATGGAGCCACCATGGGCGACACAAACGATATCCCGTCCGGCGTGACGTGCGGTCAGTTTTTCCACCGCCGGAGCAGTGCGATCAATCAGATCGGCGAAGCTTTCCCCTTCCGGCGGTGCATTTCCCGATGGATTACGCCAGAATTCTTCATAGGCGCCTGCGTCAAGGGCCTCCATTTCCGCCCAGGTCAGGCCTTGCCAGTCACCAAAAAACTGTTCTGCAAAATCTGTCTCGACAACAAACTCAGGGCCATCAATGCCCGCGCCACGGATCGCCTGTGCGGTTTTATGGGTACGGCTAAGATTGGTGACAATCCAGACAGCGTCCTCGGGTAAATGCCGGGCCAACGCCTGAAATCGCGGCAAATCACTAACATCACAATCCAGATCCTCCTGCCCGTACAGACGATCCTCGCCATTGATGACGGGCGCATGACGAACCCACCACCATCGGGTGATTCTCGGTTCATCGTTGGTAGGCCAGGGCGGTCGAGAATTTGTCTGTTGACGTTGCATCACAAGTTTCCCCCAAAGGCGGCGGACAACATGACCAGAAAAGCGATCTCGCCAATCTGTTGCGCCGCGCCGATGACATCGCCGGTCTGTCCGCCGATCTGGCGCTTGGCGATGAGGCAAAGCACAAAAACCGCTACACCCGCGCCGACCACGGCCAGCGCAACGGGCTCATACCTGGCATGAAACGGCAGGACAACACCGATGAGACCAAGGGTGAGAGAAATGCTCACGCCCGCTACGCCAGGACGCCCGGCGCTTTTTGAAAGCCCGTCTGTCCGTGCAATGGGCAGGGCCATCATCACGGCAGGCAAGAGTCCTCGCGATAAAATCCCCACACCCAGAAACGCTGCAAACACGACCTGCATGCCTGCCTGATCCGCAATGGCGGCATACGCCGCAACGCGCAACCCTGCACTGAATATCACCGCCAGCACGCCGTAGGCGCCGATACGGCTGTCATGCATAATCTCGAGCTTTTTCTCACGCGTCGCACCGCCTCCAAAACCATCCGCCACATCGGCCAGCCCGTCTTCGTGCAATCCACCGCTCAACAAGACCGACGCCGCAAGGCCAAGAACAACGGCAACAAGCAAAGGCGTACCCAGCAAAACCGCGCCATAAAACACGGCTCCGCCAACGCCGCCGGTCACAATACCCGCGATCGGAAATGCCCATGCTGCCGATGCAAGAGGGCGGATTGCATGATCGGTGATGGGTACAGGAAGGCGAGTCAGAAACGTCACCACGAGCATAATATCACGCCACGGATTGAAATCCGTGGGCGGTATATCATCGCCATGCTTGCCTTCGGTCGTCATCTGTCTTAATCCGCAATCATGTTGCCTCAACTGAATTATCTAGAGCTATAGGTAAGGACGCCCGCACGGGCAAGCCCTGTCGCGGCCCGCTACAAGGAAACACACCATGACCCTGCCCGAAATTCATAGTCTGGATGATATCCTCCATATTCTTGCCGAATTACCGGCGATTGACGAGGCCGCTATGACGGCCGCCAATGCAAGAGAGCCGCAATTGACGAAACCTGCCGGATCGTTGGGGCGGCTGGAAGAGCTTTCCCACTGGCTTTGCGGCTGGCAAGGCACGCACCCGCCCCGCCTCGAGCGCATCGCCGTTCATATTTTCGCGGGCAACCACGGCATCACGGCCCAGGGCGTCTCGGCGTTTCCGCCGGAAGTTACCGTACAGATGGTGGCGAATTTTGAAGCCGGCGGTGCGGCCATTAACCAGTTGTGCAAGGCCCTTGGCGCAGAACTCAGAGTCTTCCCTCTCGAATTGGACTCGCCTACAGCAGATTTTTCCCTGGAGCCCGCCATGACGCCTGTGGAACTACTCAATGCCTTCCGCGCTGGCTGGGGCACCGTAGATGCCGGTCTTGACTTGCTCTGCGTCGGCGAG
>JAJFIE010000451.1 GCA_021775275.1 Rhodospirillales bacterium
CGCGGGTCGCGCTGCGACAAGCGGCGGCATTACCAGCATGGTCTGCCTGCCCAATACCGAACCGGTGATCGACGATATGAGTGTGGTCGAGTTTGTCGCCCGGCGCGCCCGCAAACTGGGGCTGACAAAGGTCTATCCCTATGGCGCCATCACCAAGGGAACCAGGGGTGAGGAACTGGCGGAACTGGGGATGCTGGCGGAAGCTGGCGCCGTGGCGTTTAGCGATGGCGTGAAGACCGTGAACAATGCCCAGGTCATGCGTCAGGCTCTTAGCTACGCCGCCACTTTCGATCTCTTGTTGGTGCAACACCCCGAGGAACATACCCTGGCCAGTGACGGCGCCATGAACCTGGGTGAGTTATCGACCCGGCTTGGACTGATCGGCATCCCCACCCAGGCCGAAGTGATCATGGTCGAACGCGATATCCGGCTGGCCGAGTTGACCGGGTGCCGTATTCATTTCGCCCATATTTCCACAGCGGACTCTGTTGACGCCATTCGGCGCGCCAAAAATCGAGGCTCCCGCGTAACCTGTGATACAGCCCCCCCCTATTTTGCCCTGAATGAAACAGCCGTCGGCGATTACCGGACGTTCGCCAAACTGTCGCCGCCCTTGCGCAACGAGGCTGACCGTCAGGCTGTCGTCGCCGGTCTGAAGGACGGCACAATTGATGCCATTGCGTCGGATCATTCGCCCCAGGACGAGGAAGCCAAACGGCTTCCCTTCGCCCAGGCCGCCGTCGGAGGTGTCGGGCTTGACACTCTGCTTCCAATTACGCTGGAGCTGTATCACAACGGGCACGTCGATCTGCTTGGCGCGATTTCTCTGATCACCAACAAACCGTCGGACCTGTTGGGTTTGCCCGCCGGACGCCTTGCCGTCGGCACAGCCGCCGATCTGGCCATGTTCGAGCCTGATCGCGGCTGGAAGGTGGATGCGACCACGCTGATGAGTAAATCCAAGAACACGCCATTCGATGGCCGTCCCGTTCAGGGTCGTGTCATTCGCACCGTCGTAGACGGGCGGGTTGTCTACGAATTACCGGACGCCGGCTAAGATGGCTCTGCTGGACCAACCCGGAATGTTGATCGCCGTTGCCCTTGGTGGATATGTTCTGGGCTCCATTCCGTTTGGATTGGTCCTGACGCGCCTCGCAGGGCTTGGCGATATTCGCCAGATCGGTTCCGGCAACATTGGCGCAACCAATGTTCTGCGCACAGGGAACAAACCGCTGGCGCTGCTTACTCTTCTTCTCGATGGCGGCAAGGGGGGTGCAGCGGTCCTGCTGGCCGCGATATTTACAACGGATACGGTATTACCACTCGTTGCCGGTGTTGTGGCAGTTCTCGGACATAACTTTCCGGTCTGGCTCAAATTCAAGGGTGGCAAGGGTGTGGCCACCACCATCGGCACTCTGCTCGCCGCAGCCTGGCCCATTGGCATTGCCGTATGCATTACCTGGCTGGCGATGGCGCTGGTGTTCCGCTATTCGTCCTTGTCCGCCATTGTCGCGCTGGTCGCATCGCCTGGACTGGCATGGGTCATAATGCCGCCACCGGATAACCTGCCGCTGGCTGTCATGGCGGGCGCATTGGGCGCCCTGACCATTGTCCGCCATCAGGCCAACATCCGCCGTTTGCTCAACGGTGACGAACCGAAAATCGGCAGAAAGAAAGAATGAGACCGGAAAAATTCTTCTACCTGGCGGGCTCATTAGAAAAAAATCTGAAACTGTTTTTACCACTTTTTTTGACCTGATACATAGCGGCGTCGGCCTGTCGCATAAGATCATCAGCGACGTTGGAATCTTCCGGGCACAGGGCAATCCCGATACTGGCGCCAATGCTCACCGGCGCACCTGCGATCTGCACCGTATCTGCCAGTCGTTTGATGATCTTCTCGGCCACAAACGATGCGCTCTCCCGATCATCAGCATCCGTGACAACGACTGCAAATTCATCCCCACCAATGCGCGCCACCGTATCGGTTGCCCGAATACATTCCTTCAATAATCCGGCAACCCATACCAGCAACTCGTCCCCGGCATCATGACCGAGGGTATCGTTCACCACCTTGAAACCATCCAGATCAATAAACATGAATGCCGCAATATTTTTATGCCGTTCTGCTCCGGCAACCGCGTTATCGAGTCTGTCGCGCAGCAGAACCCGGTTTGGCAGTCCCGTCAGCGCATCGTGGGTCGCCGAATACCGGAGTTGTGTCTCAGCCTTTCGCCGGGTTGCAATCTCGCTTTGCAGTGATGCGGTGCGTTCATTAACGCGCGCCTCCAACGATTCAATAGACTCGCGCAAATTCCCAACAGCCCGATTATGTTCGGTTATGTCATGGGCTTCCGCCAGAAAACTGTTGCCGGTGGAAGAATCCATGGGTGTGAATGCGACCTCCACGTCAACATAAGAACCATCCATGCATTTCAGGCGTAACGGAATATAGCTATCTTCATTCAGTATTGTCTGAAACTCGGTTGCGAAGATGTCTTGATAACTCCGGTGGAACAGATCCTGAATGGGTGTTCCAATAATCTCGCTGTCGGATTGTGCTCCCAGCAACGTCACACCCGCCCGGTTGATAAACCGAACATTGCCGTTTCTGCATTCGCAGATCAGACTGAGGGAGTTATTAATCAGGTCACGCAAATAGTTTTCCCGCAGATGCAGGTTTTCCGCGATGCGCGTGAACTCGGAAATATTACGGGCATGAACAACATATCGGCCCGCGTCACTATCTGCGTTGGCCTCTGTATAGCTCAGAACACTAAGTTCGCAGTCATGGGACATGCCGTCCAATCCCTGCATTTTAATTTGGACCGGTGCAGGCTCATCTGCCAATAGCGAATATAATTCGAGGCCGAGCGCCGCATAGTCCGCCCCCAGAAAGTTAGTGAACTTTTTCCCCACCACATCAGCCTGGTTATCTGCCTTCAAAAGACGCAGACCCATCGTATTGATCCATTGAATTGAATCATCCGCACAAAGACAAACCAGATCCGGCAGGTCTGAGAGTGCGGCTAGCGCGGTCACGCCATCCAAACCGGTGCTGTCATGATCAGGCATTATCGTTTGTTCCCTTGCCGCGCGAGCGGCAACTTGTGGTTTTGGCATCACTGCGCAAACAAACACATTAAGCTTACAAGATCATTGCGCCGACTTACTGTCCTGCCACTGCTTGACCTTGCAAGAAGACTCCCCCACTCTCTCGCGTCATGCGAGAATTTATGCCAATCCCTTTGTCTGTTGCCGAACGTCTTTCGTGGTTGCAATTGATCCGTTCGGAGAACGTCGGACCCATGACGTTTTACCGCTTGCTTGAACAATACGGATCCGCCGGGGATGCCCTGGCTGCCCTGCCCGATCTGGCGCGGCAGGGTGGACGGCACAACTACCGCCTGTTTCCTTCTTCGAGCGCAGACGCTGAACTGGAAGCTCTGGAAAAAGCTGGTGCATTGCTTATTGGTTATACGGAACCCGAATACCCACCCTTGTTACGCGCCATAGAGGGAGCGCCGCCGCTGATTTCAGCAAAGGGAGCTCTGCATTTACTGGCGCAAACAACTTTGGCCGTTGTCGGCGCACGAAACGCATCAGCCAATGGTCTGGGGTTTGCCCGCAAACTTGCCGCTGACCTGGGGCGCGGCGGCTTTGGCGTACAGGATGCAGTGGTCGCTTCCGGTCTGGCCCGTGGCATCGACGCGGCAGCCCATCAGGGTGCACTGGAATCCGGCACTATCGCCGTTCTGGCTGGGGGTATCGACAAGGTTTATCCGGCAGAAAACGTCCGCCTGCATGACGCGATCGCCGAACGTGGTGTGCTGTTGGCCGAGATGCCCGTGGGGACACAGCCGACGGGTCGGCTGTTCCCGGTCAGGAACCGCATCATTTCCGGGCTTTCGCGTGGCGTCGTCGTTGTCGAGGCCTCGCCACGCTCGGGTTCCCTGATCACGGCGCGCAGCGCCCTCGACCAGGGGCGCGAAGTATTCGCCGTTCCCGGCGCACCGGGAGACCCGCGAACACGGGGAACCAACGGATTGATCAGAGATGGCGCCGTTTTGACAGAATCCGCCGCCGATGTCCTTCGGGTCATTGGCGAAGCTGGATCGCTATCAATGGGACGACAGTATGACTTTGATTTTAATACGCAAAATCTCCCTCACCCCGATCATGATGATACGTCTGATGCCCGCCCGGTGATCACAGAATTATTAGGTTTCTCGCCTGTAGCGGTTGACGAACTGGTGCGCAACTGCCAATTCTCCTTCGCCGCCGTGTCCGCAGTCCTGCTTGAACTGGAACTGGCCGGGCGGCTGGAGAGACATCCGGGGAATCGGGTCTCGCTGGTAAACGAACATTAGAAATCATTAGAGGGACCGGCTAAGCATATGACCAATGTAGTCATTGTCGAAAGCCCCGCAAAGGCAAGCACCATCAACAAATACCTGGGCGGCGGGTACACGGTACTGGCCAGCTATGGCCATATCCGCGACCTGCCCGCAAAGGATGGGTCGGTGCGTCCGGACGACGATTTTTCCATGAAATGGGAAATCGATGCGCGTTCCAGCAAGCACATACAAGCCATCGAAAAAGCCGTTCGTGGCGCCGATAAACTGTTTCTGGCGACGGACCCTGACCGGGAAGGCGAAGCCATTTCCTGGCATGTCCAGGAAGCCCTCAACAACCGGAAACTGCTTGACGGCGTTGAAGTCAAACGTGTGGTTTTCAATGAAATCACCAAAGGCGCCATTCAGGATGCCTTCGAACATCCACGCGACCTGAACATCGAACTGGTGGATGCCTATCTGGCCCGGCGTGCGCTGGATTATCTGGTTGGTTTTACCCTGTCACCGGTTCTGTGGCGCAAGTTGCCGGGCAGCCGGTCGGCAGGCCGCGTCCAGTCCGTCGCCCTGCGCCTGATTTGTGAACGTGAAGCAGAAATCGAGATTTTCAAACCGCAGGAATACTGGTCAGTGGATGCCATGCTGACCACACCCGGTGGCGAAACATTCAAGGCCTCGCTGACCCAGTTGAATGGCGAGAAGCTGAAGAAGTTGTCACTTGCATCCGAGGCAGAGGCACAGAATGCGGTTAATATCATCAATGCGGCGTCGTTCGCGGTGGGCGACATTGAGCGCAAACAGGCCCGCCGCAATCCTGCCGCGCCCTTCACCACCTCGACCCTGCAACAGGAAGCCTCACGGAAACTGTATTTTGGCGCCAAGAAAACCATGCAGGTGGCGCAGAAACTGTACGAAGGCTTCAACATGGATGGTGAGACTGTCGGCCTAATCACCTATATGCGAACCGATGGCATCAATATTGCGGGTGAAGCCGTTAACGCGGCGCGCGCATTGATCGGACGCGATTATGGCGCCGAGTATGTGCCTGAAAACCCCCGGGTTTATAAAAACAAAGCAAAAAATGCCCAAGAAGCCCACGAAGCCATTCGCCCCACGGACATGGCGCGCCGCCCGCGTGACGTTGCAGCCTATCTGGATGACGATCAACGCAAGCTCTATGAGTTGATCTGGAAACGCACCGTGGCGAGTCAGATGGAATCCGCCATCCTGGATCAGGTCGGCGTCAATATTCCGGCTGCTGATAACAGTGTCGTCCTCCGCGCCACCGGTTCGGTTGTCGCTTTCGACGGGTTCTTCAGGGTCTATCGCGAAGGTCGTGATGACAATGGAAACGGAAATGGTACGGACAGTGCCGCGCTGAGCACGCAAAAAGGCGACGACAAGGACCGCATTTTGCCGCCTCTAGTGGAAGGCACCGCGCTGGAGCGCGCTTCGGTTGATCCGGAACAACACTTTACCCAACCGCCGCCCCGATATTCCGAAGCAAGTCTGGTCAAGGCGCTTGAGGAAAACGGTATTGGCCGTCCATCGACCTATGCCTCTATTTTATCCGTTCTACAGGACCGCAACTATGTGCGCCTGGAAAAACGTCAGTTTATTCCGGAGAACCGCGGACGCGTTGTCACGGCGTTTCTATCCAAGTTCTTCCCCCGCTATGTGGAGTACGATTTCACTGCGGAACTTGAAAACGAACTGGATGAGATATCGGCGGGCAAAATAGACTGGAAAGCGGTCCTTCGGGAATTCTGGTCGCCGTTTTTTGCGACGACAGAAGACATCAAGAGCCGCTCCAACCGCGAAATCATTGACGCCATTGATGACCTGCTGGGGCCTCATTTCTTCCCCGAGCGTGAAGACGGCCGCAGTACCCGGGCCTGCCCTGCGTGCGCCGATGGTCGACTGGGTTTGAAGCCCAGCCGCCAGAACGGCTTTTTCATCGGTTGCTCCAAGTATCCGGAATGCAAATACACGCGGTCACTGGGTATCGTTACCGGCGACGAAGATGATGCGGCGGCGGCTGACAACGGCCCGCGGGAACTGGGCACGGACCCCGAAACGGGTCTGATGGTGTCCCTGCGCAAAGGCCCGTTTGGGCCGTATGTTCAATTGGGTGACACACCGCCCAAGGAAACCGGCAAAAAGAAAAGTACGGCCCCCAAACCCAAGCGTGCGTCCATTCCGAAACATATGGAACCCGCGTCGGTAGACCTGGGAAGGGCCTTGAAATTGCTCTCGCTTCCCCGCGACATTGGCCTGCAACCGGAAACCGGGGACATGATCGTCGCCGGCCTGGGTCGGTTTGGCCCGTACCTCAAATATCAGGGCAATTATTTCTCGCTGAAAGACGACGACGTCCTGGAAATCGGGTTGAACCGGGCTGTGACGGTCATTGCGGAGGCTCCAAAGAAAGAACCCGCCAAGGAACTTGGAACGCATCCGTCTGATGGCAAAATGGTCATCCAGAAATCCGGTCGTTGGGGTCCCTTTGTGCAGCATGGCCGCATCCGCGCGACCATTCCGAAGGATATGGATGCCGACAGCGTCACCCTGGAACAGGCCATTGAAATGATCGCCGCCAAGGCTGCAAAGGATGGCAAGCCCCTGCCCAAGGGCAAGGCAAAAGCCGCAAAAAAAGCCCCCGCGAAGAAGCCGCGAAAAAAGACCGCAAAAAAGGCTGTGGCGAAATCCGACGTGACATCCGCTGTGGCGGATAGCTAAGACGGTGCCTCGACGACCCAAGCCCCCGTCACCATTTCCCAGCCAGGAAGAAATTCTGCGCTTCATTCATGAAACCACCGGCACGGTCGGCAAGCGGGAAATTGCCCGCGCCTTCCATCTGGATTCCCGCCAGAAGATGGAACTGAAGAAACTTCTTCGCGAACTGGAACTGGATGGCACCCTGAAACGTGAGCGCGGCAAGCGATATACAGAGCCGGGAACATTGCCGCCCGTAGCCGTCGTCGAGGTTACCGGCGTCGATATGGACGGCGA
>JAJFIE010000452.1 GCA_021775275.1 Rhodospirillales bacterium
TCCAAGCTGATGACGAGGGTTCGATTCCCTTCACCCGCTCCAACTCTCTCAGGCGAAAGCCTGGGGCGCCGCGAAGCCATGCGCCTGGGCGCCGCTCAACTTCTTGAGCCGATCATGAAAGTCGAAGCGGTGACGCCCGAAGAATACATGGGCGATATTATTGGCGATCTGAACAGTCGCCGGGGACAGGTTTCCAGCATGGACCAGCGGGGCAACGCCCGCGTTGTTAACGCCATGGTGCCGCTGGCCGCCATGTTCGGATATGTAAACACGCTGCGCTCTCTGTCTCAGGGACGTGCCCAGTTTACCATGCAATTTGATCACTATGATGTTGTTCCCAACCAGGTGTCTGAAGAGATTCAGCAGCGGTTGGCGGGCTAACGTCGAACAGATTTAACGAACGGAGCGAAGCCCATGGCTAAAGAAAAGTTCGAGAGAACAAAGCCGCACTGCAACATTGGCACGATTGGTCACGTTGATCATGGTAAGACGACGCTGACGGCGGCGATTACGAAGGTGTTGGCGGAATCGGGCGGGGCTGAGTTTTCGGCGTATGACCAGATTGACAAGGCGCCTGAAGAGCGCGCCCGTGGCATCACGATTTCAACGGCGCACGTTGAGTATGAGACGGAAGCGCGTCACTACGCCCACGTTGATTGCCCTGGCCACGCGGATTATGTGAAGAACATGATCACCGGTGCGGCGCAGATGGATGGCGCTATTCTGGTGTGTTCGGCAGCCGATGGCCCCATGCCGCAGACCCGCGAGCACATTCTGCTGGCGCGTCAGGTTGGTGTTCCGGCGCTTGTTGTGTACATGAACAAGGTTGATCAGGTTGACGATGAAGAGCTTCTGGAGCTGGTCGAGATGGAGCTGCGTGAGCTTCTGACGTCTTATGAGTTCCCGGGGGATGATATTCCGATCGTCAAGGGCTCGGCTCTGGCCGCCCTTGAAGATGGTGATGCGGCGATTGGTCGTGATTCGATCATAGAACTGATGAAAGCTGTTGATGACTACATTCCGCAGCCGGACCGTCCCATTGACCAGGCCTTCCTGATGCCGATCGAGGATGTGTTCTCGATTTCGGGTCGTGGCACGGTTGTCACGGGTCGTATCGAGCGTGGCATTGTCAAGGTTGGCGACGAGATCGAAATCATCGGCATCAAGGACACGCAGAAGACCACGTGCACGGGCGTCGAGATGTTCCGCAAGCTTCTTGATTCGGGTGAGGCTGGCGATAACGTCGGTGTTCTGCTTCGTGGCACCAAGCGTGAGGAAGTTGAGCGCGGTCAGGTTCTGGCCAAGCCCGGCTCGATTACGCCGCATACGAAGTTCAATGCGGAAGCCTATATCCTGACCAAGGATGAAGGTGGCCGTCATACGCCGTTCTTCTCGAACTATCGTCCGCAGTTTTACTTCCGGACCACGGATGTGACGGGCACGGTTGAGTTGCCGGCGGGTACGGAGATGGTGATGCCGGGCGATAACATCGCCATGGTGGTCAACCTGATTGCACCGATTGCGATGGATGACGGTCTTCGTTTTGCTATCCGTGAAGGCGGCCGTACGGTTGGCGCCGGCGTCGTGGCGTCGATCATCGAGTAATTATGCGTCCGTGCGCTACCCAATACCGGGTGGCGCACGACGTTTAAAGGGGTATAGCTCAGTTGGTAGAGCGGCGGTCTCCAAAACCGCAGGTCCCGGGTTCGAGCCCTGGTGCCCCTGCCAACTTTCGGTATCCGGTGGCAATGCTTTTGGCGAAGCAGGGCTGGCCGGAATGATTTTTTTAACACGACAGAGTAACGGACCGGTATTAGCCCATGGCAAAGACAAGCCCGGCACGATTTATCCAGGAAGTCCGACAAGAGGCGTCCAAGGTAACGTGGCCCACACGGAAAGAAACAGGCATCTCGACGGCGATGGTGTTTGTCATGGTTATCATCGCCGCCATATTTTTTCTGTTGGTTGATCAGCTGCTGTCCTATGGCGTCAAGTTGATTTTTGGTCTCGGAGGTTGATGATGGCGGCCAAATGGTACGTCGTGCACGCATATTCAGGCTTTGAAAAGAAAGTCGCGCAGTCCATCGAGGAACAGGCGCGCCAAGCCGGTATGGAGGATATGTTTGAACGTGTCCTGGTGCCGACGGAAGAAATCGTTGAAATGCGCCGTGGCGCCAAGGTGAATTCGGAGCGCAAGTTTTTCCCGGGTTATGTGCTGGTGAAAATGGAGATGACGGATCAATCATGGCATCTGGTCAAGAACACCCCGAAAGTTACCGGGTTTCTTGGCGGTCAGGGACGCCCGTCGCCGATTACGGAACAGGAAGCGCAACACATTCTTCAACAGGTAGAAGAAGGTGTTGATCGACCGAAACCCTCGATCACGTTTGAAGTGGGTGAACAGGTCCGTGTTTGTGATGGCCCGTTCAATTCCTTCAACGGTCTGGTTGAGGACGTTGATGAGGAGCGGGCCCGCCTGAAAGTCGCGGTTTCGATCTTCGGGCGCGCCACGCCGGTGGAACTGGAATACAGCCAGGTAGAGAAAATTTAATTCTCTGGTGGTGTTTTGGCGTCATTCGGTATATGACGCCGCATCGTGTGGGAGGTCTAAGCCATGACCGGACCACGCACTCAGCAACGCCCGGGCACGGTGTCAGGGCGAAAATGACAGGACTGAGAAGAAAATGGCAAAGAAAATAGCTGGTTACATCAAACTTCAGGTGCCGGCGGGGCAAGCGAATCCGTCTCCGCCAATTGGCCCGGCCCTGGGTCAGGCAGGCCTGAATATCATGGAATTCTGCAAGGCGTTTAACGCCGAAACACAGAACATGGAACAAGGCATGCCGATTCCGGTGGTGATTACCGCCTACGCGGATCGGACTTTCAGCTTCGTTAGCAAGACGCCCCCTGCAAGCTTTTTCCTGAAAAAAGCTGCCAAGTTGCAGAAAGGCGCCAGTGAGCCGAGCCGCGAGGTTGTGGGGCAGGTGACCATGGCACAGGTTCGCGAGATCGCCGAAGCGAAAATGGTTGATCTGAATGCCGCAGATATCAATCAGGCTGCAAAAATGATTGCCGGGACAGCGCGTTCCATGGGCATCGAAGTGGTAGGGAGCTGATTATGGCTGGACCAGGAAAACGCAGCCGCGCTGCCGCTGAAAAAATTGAAGCCCTGCAACTCTATGATCTGGGTGAAGCGGTCAAGCTGGTTAAGGGAAATGCGACAGCTAAATTCGATGAAACCATTGAACTGGCTGTCAATCTGGGCGTTGATCCACGGCATGCGGACCAGATGGTTCGTGGAACCGTCGCGCTACCACATGGTACAGGTAAAACCTTGCGTATCGCTGTCTTCGCCAAGGGTGACAAGGCGGATGAGGCCCGTGCGGCCGGTGCCGATCTGGTTGGCGATGATGATCTGGCCGAACAGATTCAGAAGGGCGAAGTTGAATTTGACCGCTGCATCGCGACACCGGACATGATGGCTGTTGTCGGACGTCTTGGTAAGGTGCTTGGTCCCCGTGGCCTGATGCCAAACCCGAAGCTCGGTACTGTCACGCCTGATGTGACCACAGCGGTTAATGCCGCGAAAGCCGGCCAGATTGAATTCCGGGTCGAGAAGGCTGGAATTATTCACGCCGGTGTTGGCAAAGCCAGCTT
>JAJFIE010000453.1 GCA_021775275.1 Rhodospirillales bacterium
TCCGCCGCAGGCGGAAAGCAAAGCTACAGCCTCTGTAGAAAAAACATCTGCCTCTATGGCCGATACCCCCCCTTCTCTGCCCGCAGCAGTTGAACATTCAAATCCATGGATTGGTGTGGTTGCCATCTTGATCGTGACCAGTGTTATTATTACGGGCGCCATCGCATCGCGGGATATCTGGTGGCCTTATACAGAACCCTACATGCCACAAATAGCACCCAGGGAAGATCCTCGTGTCGCCACCCTGATGCAGCGCTTAGGCGCACTGGAAGAAAAAATTCAGGCGACGGAGAGCGCGATTGAACCAGAGACGGCGACCTTTGAAGACCTTCAGCAGGCGCGCGAAAAATTGAGCGCCGAATTGGTTGCCGTCATTGCCCGTCTGGAAACGGTTGAGAAATCCATGGACGGCGTTGAACGCATGGCAGCGGCTGTGAGCTCCGAAACCAGCAGCGATGCTGCCGGGCAGTCACTGCAAATGCTGGTCGAACGGGTCAATACGTTAGAACAAACTGCGGATTTAAGCCCTGTCGAGGAACGGCTCGATAGTCTCGAACAGTTTAATCGTGCGGCAGAGGATTCCCTTTCCCGCGAAACCCAATTGATTGCGGACGTAAAACGCCGTGTCGATAGTATGGAGGCCGAACGCCTGGGCGCGAAGACGGGGCTGTCATCCGGTGCGTCCGCGTTGCTGTTGGCTGTTGGCCAGTTGCGCGACGCAGCGCGTCAGGGGCGCGTTTTCACCACGGAATTGAATAATACCATGGCGGTCGCGCCCAGAGACTTGACTGCAGACGCAGCAGTTGCGGTGCTGCAATCCCAGGCCAAAACCGGCATTGCGACGCGTGTTGAACTTGATGCATCATTTGCTCCTATGGCCACGGCGGTATTGCAGGCGGACCGGAAGATGGAAGGTGACGGCTGGTTTTCGGAAGTCGTCAACCGTCTGGGCAATCTGGTGACCATACGCCGGGTGGATCCGTCAGCGGCAGCCGATTCAATTGATGCCCGCATTGCCCGCGCCGAAGCAAATCTTGCCGTGGGTGATTTGTCGGCGGCCATTGATGTGTTGAGCGCATTAACCGGCCCCGCCGCTGCGGCCGCCGAACCCTGGTTGGTGCAGGCGCGCGCAGCGGCGGCGGTGCAACAGGCATTGACCGAGCTGAATTCGGTGGCCATCGCGCAGCTGTCTGCCGCCCAGGAAAAACAGGAACAGCAGGAATAACGGGCATGATCCGCGCCTTACGCTACTTCATCATTATTGGCCTGCTGGCCGCCGTCGCGGTGTGGCTGGTGGATCAGCCGGGGGCTGCCTCGCTGCAATGGGGCGGCTATCGGATCGATACCTCCTTCGGCGTTCTGGCTGTGGCTGTAGGCGCGCTGGCTGTGATTGCAGGGTTTTTGTACCGGATCTGGTTGTTTATTCGTCGCGCACCGGGAGCGGCACGATCATCGTGGCGCGGTCACCGTCGCGGACGTGGCTATCAGGCCCTGACAAAGGGTATGGTGGCGGTCGCGGCGGGCGATGCAGGCGAGGCCCAGCGTCAGGCCCGCAAGGCCGATGGATTGCTCAGCGAACCACCGCTGACCATGCTGCTGTCGGCCCAGGCGGCACAGTTAAGCGGCGACGAGCGGGCGGCGGAGCGATTTTTCCGGGCCATGACAGAAAATCGCGAAACAGAATTTCTTGGCCTGCGCGGGTTGCTCAATCAGGCCATGAAACGCAACGATTCGGATGAAGCCGTCGCCCTGGCGCGCCGCGCCTACCGCCTGAAACCCGACAGTGAATGGGTCTCGCAAAGCCTGTTTGAGCTACAGACCCGGTCCGGTCAATGGCTGGATGCCAATGTGACGGTCAAGGAAGCGGCCAGAAACCGCCATCTGAGCAACCCGGACAGCCGTCATCGTCAGGCCGTGTTGGCCTTTCAGATGAGCCTCGTTGCTGCAGAAAACGGTGATGCGGCTGAGGCGCTCAAACAGGTCAAGGCGGCACTGGACCTTGACGGTAATTTCCTGCCGGCAGCACTGGGGCTGGCGCGACATTACGCCGGGGCGGGCAAGGCGCGAAAAGCCGGGGCCATGATCGAACGTCTGTGGGGGCGCGAGCCACATCCCGCGTTTGTGCCACTCTATTGGCAGGTGCGCGGCGCATCCACACCGCTCGACCGGGTCAAGGCATCAGAGCATTTGTCAGGTTTTAATCCGGGCAATGCGGAAAGTGATCTGGCTGTGGCCAGGGCTGCCCTGGATGCGGACCTGTGGGGGCAGGCGCGGAAACATCTGGAGTCAGCTGGTGGCGACAAGCCATCGGCGCGAATTTGCCGGATGATGGCCGATCTGGAAGAAGCCGAACATGGCGACAGGGCCAAGGCGCATGGGTGGCTGGTACGGGCGTCCCGTGCTGATCCCGACCCTGCGTGGGTTTGTGGGTCATGCGGTCATACCGTGGAAAACTGGAGCGCCACGTGCGCCAATTGCCACGAATTCGACAGCTTTTCCTGGTGTACGCCACCCCATGTCATGCGTCTCGAAGCTTCAGGTGGTGGCGATGAAGAGGTTATCGCCGTGCCCGAGGCGGATACGTCACATGCCTTCATCGAGCACATGTCGGCGGAAGATGACGAAACCAACCCGGCGATCGTGAAACCACCACTTCCGGCAGAAGGATGACCGCTGATGGAAATGGGACTAGAAAATCCGAGCGGGGCGGTATATAGGAGGCCCCAGACAGATAAGGCAAACAGACAGTGCCGCCTTAGCTCAGTTGGTAGAGCATCGCATTCGTAATGCGGGGGTCGGGTGTTCGAGTCACCCAGGCGGCACCATTTTTATCAATGGCTTACAGCCAACTCCCCCAGTTTTGTCTTTCCGAGTGTGCCCGAATCGTGCCACGGCATTTCTATCTTCACGCCGGGGCGGTTATCGAGCACGGCAATAGCACCCTCCTGAAAGTCCGGTGCTAAGTGGGAATAACGCTGAACCATGCTCAGCGATTTATGCCCGGTCAAGTGCATGACCTCGTAGAGTGACACGCCACCCTGCACCAGACGCGATGCAAAGGTATTGCGCAGATCGTGAAAGCGAACGTCTTCGAGTTCCGCAAGTGAACGGGCGCGAATGAAGGCGCTTTTCAGGCTGCTCATGGCTT